>JAISDL010000019.1 GCA_031264825.1 Accumulibacter sp.
ATGCGAACATGGTTTACGAGTGTCATTATAGCGGATGGAAATCAAGAGACAAGGGAATATGCTCGTTTTGAAACAGCTTTCAGTGCGCATAGCTTGGCGTGAGCTTTAGCGATGCCCAAGGTCAGGAGACAGGAGACAGATGTCAGGAGACAGAAAAGTTACCGGCGGCGTTGCCGCCGGAGTGACGAAGCCCCACCAGTATAGGTTGGGGTGATTCAGGAGACAGGAGACAGGGGTCGGGAGACGGAGAAGTTAGCGGCGGCTTCGCCGCCAGAGAAAAATCCACGAGGCGGGCAAGATGCCCACACTCCCAGAGTGCATAGGTTGGGGTGAGCGCAGCGATGCCCAACACCTCGCTTGCGCGAAGCGCAAGCCATTTCAGGGATCAGGGTTCAGAAGACAAGAACCGCGAAACACGGATACGCGCGAAAAAGTTTTGGGAATACAGGCCTTTCGCGTCTTTCGCGCCTTTCGCGGTTGAAATCGGTTTTCATCTGATCCCCTCTTCCATCATTCATACGCATACGGAATCGTTGGGGTTCGCTCCGCTCACCATCAACCTATACCGCCGATGGGCACGGCACGCCGTGCCCCTACGTGCCGATCTGATCCCTGATACCTGACATCTGATCCCTGACACCTACCCCCTGCCCGTTTTTTTCGGCGCTTCGACGAGTTTCAGGATGGCGACCGAAATATTGTCGCCCGCGCCGCGCGCACGCGACCGGGCGCGCGTAATGAGGAGGTCGGAGGCTTCGCGCGCGGAATGCGAGGCGAGGACGTCGGCGAGTTCCGTGTCGCTGAAATAACCCCACAGCCCGTCGGAACACAGCAGAAAGCTGTCCCCGACCTGTAAATCGTTCGACTCGCCGAAATCGACTTTCGGGACGCCCTTGCCGCCGAGCGAGGTCGTCAGGACGTTCCGGTTCGGGTGCGCCAGTGCCTGCGCGGGGGTGATCTTCCCGCGCGCGACGAGTTGCTCGACGAAGGAATGGTCTATCGTGTGAAAAGTCGCCTTGTCGCCCCGAAAACGGTAGAGCCGACTGTCGCCGCAGTGCGCCCAGATCACCATTCCCGGTTGGAGCAACATCATCACGGCCGTGCTGTGCGGGTCTTTTTCGTTGATGAAGCGCGACGCCTTGATCAGGACGTGCGCTTCGTTGAAAACCGCTTCGAGCATTTCGTGCGGGGATTCGGTCTTCGAGGAGTAGGATTCGAGATTGTTCCGGGCGGTATGGATGACCTGCTGCGCGGCGAGGACGCCCCCCGTGTGCCCACCCATTCCGTCCGCGACCACGGCCAGCGCGACTCCCTTTTCCTTCGGGTGAGGCAGAAGCGCGACGCGGTCCTGTTGCTCCTTTCGATCACCCTGATGCTGGGCGACGCACGCATCTATGATTATTGCCATATTGTTACGAGTCGCTTCCCGACGGTGTCCTCTACTTTTTGGAAGAGTAGCATAGTTTCAAAGTCCGAGCCGTACAAACCTTTACAAACAAACACGCGGAACGCGAAAAAATGCCGACTCCGCAACAAAAAATCGGGCATAATCCCTCGTGGAATGCCGACCCCGGTATTTCCCGTCGAAAAGCGATGATATGAACAAGAAATCAGCGGCGGAACGTCCAGAAAGACCGTTCAAAGTGCTTCTCAAGGGCTTCGCTTCATTCCCGGAAACATCCGGCGCCGTGTCGGCGGCGGATTCCGCGCTCGCCGCCGCTTGCGGACGCGCTTTGTACCCGGCGTCGGCTTTACGATGAAAACCCCCGTCGACCTCCTGATCGAAGCGCGGTGGATCATACCGGTCGAACCGGCGCGCGTCGTCCTCGAAAATCACGCGGTCGCCGTCGACAAGGGCAGAATTGTCGCGATCCTGCGACAATCCGACGCCGCCGCGCGCTTTTCGCCCGCCCAGACGCAGACGCTCGCGCATCACATCCTGATCCCCGGCCTCGTCAACCTCCATACGCACGCGGCGATGTCGCTCTTGAGAGGGATCGCCGACGACCTTCCCCTCCAAAAGTGGTTGACCGAATATATCTGGCCGGTCGAGGCGAAGCACGTTTCCGAACGCTTCGTCCGCGACGGGACGACGCTCGCCTGCGCCGAGATGTTGCTCGGCGGGACGACGTGCTTCAACGATATGTACTTCTTTCCGAAAGAGGCGGCTTCTTCGGCGCTCAGACTCGGAATGCGCGCCGCGATCGGCCTCCTCGTCTTCGACTTCCCTTCGGCGTACGCCGCCGACGCCGACGATTATCTGAACAAGAACATGCAAGCGCGCGACGAACTCAAAAACGAGCCGCTGCTGAGTTTCTGCCTCGCGCCGCATTCGCCCTATACGGTCGGCGACCCAACCTTCGCCCGCGTTCTGACGCTCGCGGAACAATGCGACCTGCCGATCCATCTGCATCTGCACGAAACCCTCCGGGAAACGGAAGAGAGTACGCGGCAGTTCGGCGTCCGCCCGATCGAAAGGCTGCGCCGCCTCGGCCTGCTCGGCCCGGGCTTGATCGCCGTCCACAGCGTCCACCTCGAACCCGATGAAATCGCGCTCCTCGCGCGACACGGCTGCTCCGTCGCGCATTGCCCCAGCTCGAACCTGAAACTCGCGAGCGGGATCGCGCCGATCGCGGCGCTCGCGGAGGAAGGCGTCAACGTCGGCTTCGGAACCGACAGCGCCGCGAGCAACAACCGGCTCGACCTTTTTTCCGAAATGCGCCTCGCCAGCCTGCTCGCAAAGGCTTCGAGCGGGAACGCCGAAGCCGTCGATACCCATCAGGCGCTGCACATGGCGACCTTGGGCGGCGCGCGCGCGCTCGGCCTCGGAGAGACGATCGGATCGATTTCGGTCGGAAAATCCGCCGATCTTTGCGCCATCCGCATTGACGACCTGCGTTTGCTTCCCTATTATGACGCTGCGTCGCTTCTCGTCTACTCGGCGGGACGGGAATTTGTCAGCGATGTCTGGGTCGCGGGGGAAAAGCGCGTCGAAAACGCGCGTTTACTTGGTTTTGATGAAAACGAGTTGATAAATTCAGTCTCTTTATGGCAGAATCGCCTTCATCCAGGTCGCACCCCCTAGATTTTTTACGCATTGCCCATTAGCATCTCGAATCGATAACAAATATACCCGCAGTCTTTGATCAAATTTAACTGAAGAGGAATATTCGATGAAAACATTGAAACACACCCTGATGGCCGTCGTCGCCACCACTCTCGGCCTTTGCGCCTCGCTCACCTACGCGCAAGCGCGTGTATACGCCGTCGACCAGCGCGGCGTCGTCGTCAAGAACGGCACCGGCCTCTGCTGGCGCACCGGCTACTGGACGCCGGCCGCCGCCGCGCAGGACGCCGCGGGCTGCGAATGCGACAAGGACCTCCTGCCGCGCAACGTTTGCGAAAAGACGCCCGCGCCGCAACCCAAGGCCGTCATCGGTGATGAAAAAGTCACGCTGGCCGCCGACGCGCTCTTCGACTTCGGCAAAGCGGATCTGCGCCCCGAAGGCAAGGCCGCGCTCGACAACATCGTCGCCCGCTCGCAAAGCCTCGCGCTGGAAGTCGTGATCGCCGTCGGTCACGCCGACCGCATCGGTAGCGCCGCGCTGAACCAAAAGCTTTCCGAACGCCGCGCCGCCTCGGTGAAGTCCTACCTCCTCGCCAAGGGCATCCCGGCCAACCGCATCTACACCGAAGGCAAGGGTAGCCAACAACCGGCCACCAAGGCGGGTGAATGCGCCGGCGGCAAGAGCGCGAAGGTCATCGCGTGCCTGCAACCGGATCGCCGCGTCGATATCGAAATCATCGGAACCAAGAAGTAATCTTTCCGAACCCTTGAAAAGCCCCGCCCCGATGGTGGGGCTTTTTTTATTCAGAAAAGGAATGATCCAGACCCAAACCGCCCCATGTCCGCCAACACAGACCCCGTCGAACTCGACAAGTTCAGCCGCGCCGCGCACCGCTGGTGGGACCCGGAAAGCGAATTCAAACCGCTTCACCGGATCAACCCGCTCCGCGTCGAATGGATCGAGCGCCACATCGAAACGGCGGGAAAAAACTTCCTCGATCTGGGCTGCGGCGGCGGAATCCTCTCGGAAAGCCTCGCGCGGCGCGGCGCAAAAGTGCTCGGAATCGACCTCTCCGAAAAAGCCCTCGGCGTCGCCCGTCTCCACAGCCTCGATGCCGCGCTCGATATCGATTACCGGGCGATCTCGGTCGAAGACCTCGCGGCGGAAACACCCGGCGCATTCGACGCGGTCGCGTGCATGGAAATGCTCGAACACGTTCCCGACCCCGAAAGCGTCGTCTCGGCGTGCGCGAAACTCCTAAAGCCCGGCGGACACGTCTTTTTTTCGACGATCAACCGCAGCCTCACGGCCTACCTCTCGGTGATCGTCGGCGCGGAAAATCTCTTGAGAATCCTCCCGCCGGGAACGCACGAGTTCGCGCGCTTCATCCGCCCGTCGGAACTTGCCCGCTCGACGAGGAAATTCCGCCTCGAAACGGACGACCTGACCGGCTTCGCGTACAACCCGGTGACACAAACGTGCCGGATGTGCAAGAGCGTCGACGTCAACTACCTGCTCCACGCGCGGCTTCTTCCATGAACCCGACGTCGATCGAAAACACGCAAGACGCGCGCGTCGAATTTGCGCGGGCCTCCGACCTCGACGCGATGGCCGACCTTTTGGCCGAACTCTTCGCGCTCGAAGGCGATTTTCATCCCGAACGCGAAAAACAGCGCGCGGGCCTGCGCCTCGTCCTCGAAAATCCTGAAATCGGCCAGCTTTTCGTCCTGCGCGCGGAGGGGCGCGTCGCCGGTATGGCGAACGCACTGATCACCGTCAGCACGGCCGAGGGTAAAAAAGTCGTCCTGCTCGAAGACGTGATCGTCGCAAAGGATCTCCGGCGCCGGCGTTTCGGGCGCCTCTTGGTCGAAACGGTCTGCGAATGGGCCGGCGCGCGCGGCTTTTCGCGCCTGACGCTGCTCGCCGACAAAACCAACGAAAACGCGCAGGCTTTTTACCAAAGCCTCGGCTTCACGCGCTCGGCGATGCGCGTCCTGCGGAAAAACCTTGCCTAATCCATTTTTTGTTTGATCTGTTTCTTCCTGGCCGACTCGAGTTGCTGGATGCTCTTGTCCGGCGCCGGCAGATTTTCCGGCATGGCGCCGCCCAGTTCGCCGATGGTCTGGCGCACCTTGCGACCCACTTCGTAATGTGTCCGGTTGGCGTGTGTCTTGCCGCGCACTTCGTCACGGCGCAACTTTTCCTCGGTCTGCGTGGCGCGGAAAAGGTTGGCCGCCAATTCCGTGCTGCCCATGTGGTCAAGGATTTTCTGGCTTTTCTTCAGCCCCTTGCGGGCGTGGATGTCTTTCGCGCCGAGACCGCCGTACAAGCCCTTGTAGCCGTGATCCTGAAAAATGGCGTAGTCCAGATTGGTCTCCACGCCCGCGTCCTTGGCCACCGCGGCCAGGTGCTTGTTGTGCGTAGCCAGTTCGTTACGGATGGCGAGGCGCTTTTCGTCCTCGGAAAGCTGTGCGAACTTTTCGTCGTCGGCCAGTTCCTGCCGCCGCGTCTGCAAGGCGAAATACGTTTGACCGTTGGCGATGACCGGCTTGGACGGGTCGCCATTCTGTACGATCAGGTAGCAGGCGTAGCGGGAAAGGCGCACGGCCTCGACGGCGCGCTGCGCGCCGGACCCGATGTTGACCATTTTGCGCATCTCCGCAAAATGGTCTGCCTCCGGCTGTCCGCTTTTGCGGCAGGCTTCACGGGCTTTTTCCAGTACGGGCAGGAAGTTGCGCCATTGCGGATAGTCGAGCAACGGCGCCAACTGACGCGCCAGCCAGTATTCGTTGCCGTTTTCGTCGCGATGACGGATGCCGTCGAAGGTCGCGTGATGCTTGCCGATTTTATTTTCAGTCATGAGGCGATTCCTTGGAAGTGAAACGCTTGCGCCAATACGCGCCGATCCCTTCATTCCTTTTCCAGTTCATTCATGCCGAGAAGACGAGCCGCAGACAGTACAGGGTGTACGGCAAGGCGAGTCGACATTGGTCGGGATGAACTGGAAATGGAATCAGCCGACCCCGGCGGGTTTCAGACGTTCGAGTACCGTCTCGCGCGAAAAGAGCGCGATGACGCCGTCGATCGACGGCGTATGCTCGCGCCCGGTCAGAAGCACGCG
>JAISDL010000029.1 GCA_031264825.1 Accumulibacter sp.
CGCGGCGTCATTGTCGGCGATGATTTTTTGCGCCCAAATCCCGGGTTGTTTCACACTAACCTATAGCCTCTGTCCTCCGATGAGACCACTGAATACTGAAAACAGATCACAATTCTGTCCTCTGTCCTCAGTCTTCTGTCCTCTGATCTCACCACCAACCTATACCGCCCCATTCCATCATTCATGCGCATACGGAATCGTTGGGCTTCGCTTCGCTCACCCCAACCTATGCGCGCCGGATCCCCCCAAGCAAATCTCCTCGAAGCACGCTTCGAGCTTACGGGCGAACTTCACGCTATCGAAGAGGTCGGACGTTTCGCGTAGCGCGCGCGCCTTGTTCGAGATGCCGTCCCTGAATCCCTTGTCGCAGCAAAAGCGCCGGACGATCTCACGATACGCCGCCGTATCGGACGCGACGAGTTCGGGCAAGCCGGCGGTGTGCAGCAGGCTACCCGCGACGCGCGACGCGAAAGCCTCGCCTTCGAGCGTCACGACGGGGACGCCGGCCCAGAGCGCGTCGGATGTTGTCGTGTGCCCGTTGCACGGGAAGGTGTCGAGCGCGAGGTCGGCGAGCGGCAGGCGCGCGAGGTGTTCGGCCTGCGGTCGGCTTTCGGCAAAAACGATGCGCGACGGCGCGAGTCCCGCGGCTTCGGCAACGCGGCGAAGCGAAGCCTCTGCCCAACGGTTCGACGCCCAGAGCCAAAGAACCGTTTCGGGGAATTCGCCAAGGATGTCGAGCCAAAGGGCAAACATTTCGGGCGTAATTTTGACCGTCTGGTTGAACGAGCAGAGAACGAGCGCGCTTTCGTGCAAGCCTTCTTCCGCGCGCGTCGGCGTGGGCGCGCATTCGCGCACGCGACAGTTCGGCTGGTAGCAAGCCGGCAGACGGACGACGCGCTCGCTGAACATCGAGTTGTTTTCCGGCGGCGCGACGTGCGCGTCGGCGATCAAAAACTCGACCCACGGCGCGTCGAGCGTTCCGGGGTAGCCGAGCCAACTGATCTGGCGCGGCGCAAGGCGGTATTGCAGCCAGCGGCTGCAATTCCCTTCGGTATAACCCTTGAGGTCGATGAGTACGTCGAGTTCGAGCGCGGTGATGCGCGCGACGGCGTCGCGGTCGGGCATGCCCGCGAGTTCGACGAAGTGCTCGACGGCGTTCATGACGCGCGCGCGCATCGGGCTGGCATCGTCGACGCCGTAAGAGAGCGCGAAGACTTCAAAGCGCGCGCGGTCGTGCGCTTCAAGCATTTCGACCATCAGCCACGACGTTGCGTGCGCCTTGAAGTCGGACGAAAGATAGCCGACGCGCAGGCGTTCGCGCGGCGCGGCGCAGCGCCTCGTTTCACTTGGATCACTTACGCTTCCCATTCGGGGCTTTTTCAGCCGAGCGCTGTGGTTCGCGGCGCATCGCCGCTGAAGACGCGGCGTCGTTTCGGGGAGCGACAGCGTGATGAAAGGCGGAACGTCTGCCGTATCGTTCTCGACCGCGTACATCACGCGGCGGGTCAAGTCCTCCAGGCCGTCCCATTCGCAGAGGTGCATTTTTTGGAAGAGGAGATGCGCCGCGACCAAGCCATTCTCAGGGTCAACCGCGAGCGCGCGTTCGAGCGTCTCGACGGCGTCCCTCTTGCGTCCGGCGGCGAGATGCAACATGCCGAGGTTGAAAAGCGCCGCCGCGTTTTTGGGCTCCGCCGCGAGGATTCGCGTGTAAAGCGCCCGCGCTTCGTCGCAACGATCGAGGTCGGAATAGAGATTCGCCAAATTGAGCATGATATTCGGTGAATCCGGCGAAAGTTCGAGCGCCGTCTCGTAAGCCGACACGGCTTGGTCGCGGGCGCCGACGCGCGCGTACGCAACACCTCGATTGAAGTGCAAAAGCGCGTTGCCGGGTTCGAGGCGAACCGATGCGTCGAAGTGCGCGAGCGCCGCGTCGTCGTCTCCAGCCTTCGCGAGCGCCAGCGCGTACTTCGCGTGGTACGCCGCGTCATCCGGCGCGCGCGCGACGGTCTCGGCGTAATCGGCCAGCGCGGCGGCGGCGTTCCCGACACCCTCGTAAAGCTCGGCGCGCAAGGCGTACGCCGAAGCGTGCGGTGCAACTTCTATCCAGCGTTCGATCGCGGCAAAAGCTTCGGGGACGCGATTCTCCGCGACGAGCAGGCGCGAAAGGCGGACGAGCGCTTTCACTGAGACCGGCGCGCGTTCGAGCAGTCGACCCCATGCGGCGATCGCGTCGGCAAAGCGACCGACACTTTCGAGAACGCTCGCCAACCCGGAGAGATTCGCCGGCTCGGAAGGATTCAGGCGAACTGCTTCTTCAAAATGCGTCCGCGCCTCGTCGAGCCGCCCGGCCTTGAACAGCCGCGTTGCAAACGCGCGGCGGTAGTTGTCGGCGCGCGGATTCGCGGCGATCGCGCGCCGGACGAGGCGCTCGCCTTCGGCGGCGTTCCCGAGTTCGAAATGCGTTTCCCCAAGCAGGAAGACCGCGTCGGGCTGGCCGGGGAAGAGCTTCAAGCCGCGTTCGTAATATTCCCGCGCCTCGGCAAAACGCCCCGCGCGCGAACGCGCAAGGCCTTCGCCAAACAGCACCTGCGCACGAGCGACACGCGAGGGGTCGATGCCCATCAATGGTCGAGGCCGAAAATCGTCGCCGCGTAGTCTTCGAGCGCCACGCGATAGCGCGCGCGGCTCGCGGCGACTTCGTCCCTGCGCGTGAACGCGGCGTCAGCGCCCGCCAGATCTCCCGTCGCGCGCAGGAGTTCGCCCAAGGCTCCGAGGGCTTCCATAAAGGTCGGGTCCGCGACGATGGCCATTTCAAAGAAGCGGCGCGCCTCGTCGGTTTTACCGCGCCTCGTCAGGAGAACGCCGAGGCAATGATTGACGGCGGGGTCTTCGGGGATGGCCTTGCCCGATTCGGCGAGCACTTTGAACGCCTCGTCGTCCAAGCCGGCGTCCGCGAGCGCCAGGCCGAGTTGCGTGACGACGCTCGGCGCTTCGACCCCGAGCGCGACCGCGCGCGACAGCGCTTCGACGGCATCCTTGGCGCGCGCTTCCGCACGATATATCTTCCCGCGCAGTGCGAACTGCCACGCGAATTCGGGGTGCTTTTTTTCCAGAATATCGAGGACACGCAAGGCTTCGTCGGTCTTCCCTTCTCTCGAGAGCGCGAGCGCGACGTTGAACGCCGCATCCGCTCTCTGCGGCTTGAGGAGCGCCCACGTCGCCTCGCGCGCGTCGGCGCCAACCCATTTTTTCAAAGCGTCAGCGGCCTCGGTGACGACCGGCGCCCATTCGCCGAAAGCCTTCTGGCGGAATATCCGCATCGTCGGATACCAGAGACTGTCCGAACAATCGTACTCCCAGCGCCAGTCGGTGTCGAAGCGGTTCATGAGCCAGACCGGGACGCCCATCGCGCCGGCGAGGTGGAGTACCGCCGTATCGACGCTGATCACGAGGTCGAGGTTCGCGACGATCGCCGCCGTATCGGCGAAGTCCTTCACCTCAGGCATCGGGTCAAAAATCTTTGCCGAGAGACCTTCGGCGTCGATCTCTCCGCGCGCGTCGCTTTTCGGCAGTTTTTGCAGCGAGACCCACGATATTCCAGGGATTTCGAAGAGCGGCACAAACTGCGAGAGCATCATATTTCGGCGGCCCGCCCCGCCATAGCCTTCGCTCCCCGACCAGACGAGTCCGACCTTTTTCCCGCCGAGCGCGGAGATCCCAGAGAGACGCGCGCTCCACTGTGAGATGAAAGCGTCGGGCAGACTCAAATAGGGTACGTCGGTCGGGATCGTCCACCTTGCCCCCGCAAGATGCCTGGGGAGCGACATCAGCGGGACGAAAAAATCCCCATTCGCCTTGTTTTCGTCGTATTGCACCGTGTTCACGATGAGTGTGACACTGTATTTTGCCGCGACGAGCGCAAAAAGGCGCGTCAGCGGAGAAAGACACCGGAAAAAAAGGCGTGCATTCGGGTAGCGCGCGCGTAGCGCGGCGAAATAGCGGACGAACTGGATGTTGTCACCCAAACCCTGCTCGGTATCGACGAAAAGGCTCTTTCCGTCGAGCGCCTCGCCCTTCCATTCGGGACAATCGAATTTCGCGTGTGAAGGATGGGCGCCCTTGTTTTCTTTTGCCTTGAGCGCGTGGCGTTGCTCGTAATCTTCCCAGCCGGCCTCGAAGTCGCCGAGCGCAAGCCGCATCAAACCGTAGTTGAATTTTACCTGCGCCGAATCGGGATCGGCAGACAGCGCTTGTTGGAAGGCGCCTTCGGCCTCGTCGAAACGCTGTTCGCCGTAAAAAAGTAGCGCGAGATTGTTCCACCCGCTAGAACCGTCCGGGTCGAGCGCGATCGCGCGTTGAAAAGACGCGCGCGCGTCTTCGCGTTGCCCCCGCCGATTCTGGCAGTTGCCAAGGTTGACGTAAGCTGGAGTCATTTCAGGGTTGAACTCAACCGCACGCGAATACTCGGCCTCGGCGCGCAAAAAGTCGCCCTCCATCTCAAATATGATACCGAGATTATTGTACGCGACAGCCAGACTTGGGTCGATTTCGAGCGCCTTTTCAAAGTAGCCGCGCGCTTTTGCGAGTTCGTCTTTTTCGCGCATCAGTTCGCCCATACAGCAATTCATTTGCGCGTTTTCGGGGTCGATTTTTCCCGATTCGAACAAGACCACGAAAGCTTCTTTGCGTCGCCCGGCGCGTAGGAGCGCGACTCCGAGGCCAGCATGAATATCGGGGGTATCAAGTCCACATTCGATCGCTTTTGAAAACGCGTCGGCGGCTTCGTCGTAACGCTTTTCACTCAACAGAATTTTCCCGCGCAAGGCGCAGGCGTCGGCGAAATCGGGTTGCGCGTTCTCGATCGACTCGAGTTCGCGCAAAGCGTCGTCGTTTTTGTTCTGGTTCGAGAGCGCGATCGCCAAATTGAAAGACGCATCGGGGTTGTGCGGGTCGAGAACTTTCGCCATCCGGTACGCGGCTTCGGCGTCTGGCCAGCGCTTCAAGGCCGCGAGCATCGCGCCAAAGTCGTTGTGGTACGCCGCGCGTATCGGGTTGAGCTTCAACACGTCCCCGATCAGACCGACCGCTTCTTCGAGGCGCCCCTGCTCGTAGACGGCCTGCGCGAGAAAACGTAGCGCGTTCTCGTCGGTCGGGTTCACGGTACAGATTTCGCGCGCGAGACGCTCGGCTTCAGCAAATTCACGCGATTCAAAAAACCTTGCGGCGCGCTTCATCGGGTCGGGTTGGTCGGCGGATGGTTCCGGGTTGCACGCATTCATTTTGATTCCTTATCGGAAAAAATTTTTCTGATTGTCTCACAATTCTCATTGTGGTATTCCCGCCTGATGATCGCATACGTTGGGGTCGCATAGCTTGGGTAGGTATCCAACGTGTGATTTCGTAGGGGCACGGCGTGCCGTGCCCAGCGGCGGTATAGGTTGGGCTGCGCATTGCTACGCCCAACGATTCCGTATGCGGATGAATGATGTGACAAGGTGGGTTGGAAGCCATGAAAACGCGCCAATGTTTGCCGAAACGCCGAAATTTCCTCCTTGTCAGGGGGAATGGATTACCGTATTCGCGGGTTCTTGGTTGGGCACGGAACGCCGTGCCCCTACGAGAACCCAACGCATCTGGCAATCGCCGTGACTCCCGATCCGATCCGCCCTATACCGGTTCTTCCCGATCGGTTTTCATCTGATTCCTGACCTCTGATTCCTGATGCCTGATTGGGCTACGCATCGTGGTCGAGGCGATCAAGCACGGCAAGCGCCGCAGGAATATCCGCGCTCGCCGCCATGGCCTTGAAACGCGTTTCGGCGTCAAAAGTGGCGAGCGTCTGGACACTGATTTCCGTGATCAGCTTATTGACGCTGAGTTTCCGCGCCTCCGCGACATCCTTCAGGCGGCGC
>JAISDL010000049.1 GCA_031264825.1 Accumulibacter sp.
TTGACACCCACCCACGCCTCGGGATGGACTTCCCCGACGCCTGCGGCGTCGGCCGCGTGTGGAAAATCACGACGGTGATCACGGCCAACAACGTCAAGATCAGGATCGGCGGCACCGGGAAAAAAATCCGGGGGATGAAGCACGGCCCTTACCGGCCCGACCTGATATTTCTCGACGATCTGGAAAACGACGAGAACGTCCGCGACAAGGCCCAACGTGAAAAGGTCGAGAAATACGTTCTCTCGGCGGTGCTCGGCCTCGCCGGCCCGTCGGGCGGGATGGACGTATTTTGGGTCGGAACGAGTTTGCACTACGACGCGGCGATCAACCGCGTTTCGCGCAAGCCCGGTTGGCGGCGCAAGGTTTTCCGCTCGATCACGCAATGGCCCGACGACATGGCGCTCTGGGAGCGTTGGGAGAATATCTATACCGCGACCGGCGGGAGCGACGACGACGAGGCGAAGGCGGCCGCCGAAGCCGAAGCCGAAAGGTTCTATCAAAAAAACAAAAAGGCGATGGACGCCGGCGCGGTCGTCTCGTGGCCCGACGTGCGGCCGCTCTATAAACTCATGCGCATGCGCGCAACGGATCACAACGCGTTTTCGCAGGAGCAACAGAACGAGGCCGGGAACGACGACAACGCGCCGTTCAAGGGGATTCAGTTCTGGGTTGAAGAGCGTCCCGATTGGATGTTCTTCGGCGCGATCGACCCGTCGCTGGGCAAGCGCGGCAAGGGCCGCGACCCGTCGGCAATTCTTATCGGGGGACTCAACCGCAAGACGATGACGCTTGACGTCGTCGAGGCCGAGGTCACCCGGCGCGTCCCCGACCTGATCATCGCCCGTGCGATCGAACTCCAGGCGAAATACCGGTGCGTCGCGTGGGGAGTGGAAACGGTTCAATTTCAGGAGTTTTTGTTCACCGAGCTTGTGAAACGCGCGTCGCTCGCGGGCATCCCGTTTCCGGGGATCGCAATGCCCGAGACGGTTGAAAAAGAGCTACGGATCATCAGCCTTCAGCCTTACGTCGTCAACGGCCAGATACGGCTCCACCGCTCGCAAACGACGATGATTGAGCAACTCAAATACTGGCCGGAGGCCGACCACGACGACGGCCCCGACGCCCTGGAAAAACTCTGGCGGCTCGCGAATCAGTACGCCGGGGCGTGGGATTACACGCCGGTGCGCAGCACGCGCGGCGCGCCGGATTCACTCTTTGACGACGAGGATTGGGATGATTGATTTTTTCAAGGCGGCGCTCTCCGCGATCAAGCGCCGCGTCCCCCTGGGGCGGCAGGCCGAGGCGCGCTCGGCGCACGTCGCCGCGCTCAACTACCGGAGCGTTCGGACGCTCGACCCGTCGGTGCTCGCCAGGGCATTCGCCGCCGCCGACCAGGGGCACATCGCCGACCAGGCGGCGCTATTTGAATTAATCGAAGAGCAGGACGCGCACATTGCCGGGGAGTTGTCCAAACGCCGCCGCGCGGTCACCGGGCTGGGGTGGCACCTCGTCCCGCCCGACGACGCGACCGAAGCCGAGATCGCCCGCGCGCGCGAACTCGAGGACATGATCCGCGCGATTCCGGGTTTTGAAGACGCCCAATACGACGTGACCGACGCGATCGGCAAGGGTTTTGCCGCGCTTGAAATCCTCTGGCAAGGCGGCGACGTTTGGCTTCCGCGCGCGCTCGTATTCGTGCCCCAGCGTATGTTCGAGGTCGTCAACATGGGCGAGCGCGCGGGAGAGATCGACTACGTCAACAACGGTATCCCGGAGCCGCTTCGCCCTTGCGGCTGGATATTGCATGAGCACCGGTCGAAATCGGGCTATATCGAGCAAGCCGCGCTCTTCCGCGTGCTCGCTTGGACGTATGCGTATAAGACCTACAACGTCCACGACATGCAGAAATTCCTTGAGTTGTACGGCCTCCCCTTGCGGCTTGGGAAGTACCCGGCGGGACCCGACGACAAAGCGCCCGAGGCGCTGATCCGCGCCGTCAGAAACATCGGGCACGACGGCGCAGGGGTGATCCCGAACACAATGGAGATTCAGTTTGCCGAAGCGAAACGAACCGGAACCGTCTCGGATTTCTTGAGCGCAATCGCGTATTGGGAGCACAAGCAAAGTGTCGCGATCCTCGGCGGCACCCTGACCAGTCAAGCCGACGGGAAAACGTCCACGAACGCGCTGGGTCGTATCCACGACAAGGCGCGCCGGGAAATCCTGCTTCACGACGTTGCGCAGATCGAGCCGACCTTGTCGGCTCAACTGGTCAAACCGATCGCGCTGGTGAACGGGATATTCCCCGAAGACCGAATCCCGAAATTCGCGTACCTCACCGAGGAGACCGTTGACCAGGGCAAGATGATCAAGGTACTCGTCGACGCCGTCGGAATCGGGATGGAGATCAGCCTCGACTACGCCCACGAGGTGATGCAGATTCCCCGCGCGAAAGAGGGCGAGGAAACGCTACAAGCCGCCGCGCGTCAAGCGCCCGACGAAGGCGACGCCGGCGAAAAAGACGGCGACGCCGGCGGCAAAGACGGTGACGGAAAAGACCCCGACGACGAGGACGAAGACCCCGAAGACGGCGACGAAGACCTGAAGCGCCGTGCGGCGCTCGGCCGAGAGAAGGCTACCGAAGCGTCGGTCTACGCCGCGCAGATGGCCGCGCTCTGCGCGCCCTTCGAGGAAAAGGTCGTCGCGCAAATCGCCGCAATCGTCGCCGAGTCCAGCGACTTCGACGAAGCCATTGAAAAAATCGCCGCGATGAAACGAGACGAAGAGAATTACCAGGCGTGGGCCAAAACGATCGCCGAAGGCATGGCCGCCGCGCACCTGGCGGGGCGCGCGGAAGAGAAGGATAAAACGTGAACGTCGTCGTCAAATACGTCGCTCCGGCGCGCTACGTCGCGCTGTGCGGCGGCCGGAATGGAGAGGGCGCGACGCCCGATGACGCCGCGCTTAGGTGCGCGCGGAAGGCCTTGCTGCCCGACGATGTTCCGCACATCCGCGACTCGAAACAGTACGGAAAAGAAACCTGGCTCTTCACCGTCGAGGGGAATTTTTAAGCCGTGGCCGCGCTGACCTTCCAAGAGGCGATCGACTTTTACAAGGGGAAGCTGAAACTCCCTTCGGGCGGCTGGACCGACATCTGGCAGGAGCAACACTCGCACGGCTTCGTTGTCGCCGGTGCGTCGACCGATTCACTCGTTGAAGACCTCTATAACGCGATCTTCACCGCCTCACAAAAAGGCGGTTTCAAAGAGTTCCAGAAGGATTTCCCAAACGTCGTTGCGAAACACGGCTGGGCGCATAACGGTAGCCCAGAATGGCGAAGCCGGGTCATCTACGATACGAACGTCCTCCAAGCGCAGAACGCGGGGCGGTACAAGCAAGCGATGGAAATGCTCGTGTACCGGCCGTTCTGGCAGTACGTCCACACGACGCAGGACAACCCGCGCAAAGAGCACGAGGCTTGGGACGGTCTGATCCTCCCCGGCAATGACCCGTGGTGGGATACGCATTACCCGCAAAACGGTTGGCATTGCCGTTGCCGCGTCGATACCTTGACGCGCCGCGAAGCCAAGCGCGCATGGGAAGCGAAGGGCAATACCGGCCCCGACACCGCGCCGCCGATCGAGTGGGAGAAAAAGGTCGTCGGTAAAAAAACTTCAATGCCGCGCGAGGTATTGGTGCCGAAGGGGATAGACCCCGGCTTTGCATACAACCCCGGCAAGGCGTGGCTGGAACCGCATACCGTCCCGCCGCTCGACGGGTACGAGGCAGTGCTCAAAGAGCGGGGGGCCACTTGGCCGACGGGCTTTACTCCGCCCCCAGCCCCGATGCCGACGCAGTACCCGGCGAGCGTTCTACTCCCTGCCACAACGCCGCCGGTCGTCGCCGTCGAGAGTTTCCTTGGGCATTTCAACGCGTCGCTGGCGAAAGGCTCGGTCTTCACGGACGTGGCGGGGAGTTCGCTGGCAATCACACACGCCCTCTTCGTAAAAGGTAAAAACAAGCAGGGTACTAATTTTAAGTGGCTCTCCAATCCTGCAAAGCTCGACCGGCTCCGCTACGTCAACGTCCTCGCCGAGACGCTGAAAATCCCCGATGAAATCTGGTGGGCGTGGGAGCAAAGCCGGGACAACCCGGACAAGTGGCTTCTCCGGCGACGTTACCTGAAAGCCTTCGAGATTGCTGGAAGCAATCAGTACGGGATCGGCGTTTTCGAGTGGGAAAAGTACGGGTGGCGCGGCGCAACCACATTCCTGCCGTCAGACGCGGACGAAGTAGTCCGCCTTGAGTATTTCAATAAACAGCGGACGGGGCGATTGGTCTACAGAAAATGAAACGCGGCCCTGCACGGCCGCGTTATATGGCTCGGATTGGGGGGCTGCGCAGAGCCTCAACTTCCTTACCACGTGAACAAGTATATGGGGAAAAAATGAAAAATCAAGGTTTTTTCAACAAAGATTCACAACTACAACTCGACGCCCTGAAAAAGAGGGTCGACCACTTCGAGAACCGCCTCCGCGTTCACGGGGCAAAGCTCGGCGAACTCGACGGCCGGACAACCCTCACGGAAAACACGATCCGCGCGCTCTGCAAGGCGCGGTACTGGGAGATCGCCCGCGACGTTCTCGCGATCGTTCTGGCGCTGGCCGCGCTCTACGGCGCGTTTCCTTGGCGATGAAAGGCGCAGCCATGAACAAGATTTTTCGTGTGCCCGCTCGGCTTCCCGCCGACGACGCTGAAAAAATCGCGCGCGCAGCCCCCAAAAACACCCGCCTGGTCGATTTTTTCACGGAACACCGGGCGGCGCTCAAGGCGTTCTGCGCGGCGCTCGGCGCGCCGGAAGAGGACGTCGACGCGATCCTCACCGACGCGCTCGCGCTCAAGGAACGCTTCGATGCGGCCATGAAAAAAACGCCCGATGGCCAGTAAGCGCCGAATTCGCCGCAACGTGTGCGGCCGCAAGATTCGTCACGCGACCGAGGCCGCCGCGCGCGCGGCGATCCGCTCTCTGCGCCGCGCGGGCGTTCTCGCCGCGCTCACGCCTTACCGTTGCCCGTTTTGCGGCCAGTTCCACGTCGGCCACCCGCCCCGCGCCGTACGGGAGATCATATCGTCCCTCAAAAACGAAATCAGGTGTACGGGCGGTAGGGAATTCTCAGGTCGCGCTCGAAGTGCGCGGGATTGTCCGGCTTCGGCAG
>JAISDL010000198.1 GCA_031264825.1 Accumulibacter sp.
TTCCCGGTTTCGGATATCGAATGGCTGGCGTCACTGTCGATGAAGGACGCGCTTACGCCGTCGGACAAAATTCGTGCTATCGTCGCGGACGCACGACAGCGGAATGAAGGGTCGGGCGATTACGATACGGAGCTTTCCTGGGTGTGCGACCTGCTCGCTCCGGCAATGGCTCTGATCAAGGGGCGCGAGTTCCGTTCGGGGATGCATTCGGAACTCGTGTCGCTGGTCGCGGAATGGTTGCCGCAGACGCTGGCGCTGATTTTTTCCTTGGGCACGCAAGAGCAAGAGGACGCGGCGGACGACGCGGACGCGCTCGAAAAACTCGAAGCGCAGCTCGCGCAGCGTGCGTTCCAGCTTTGCGAAGCCTTGTTGCGCCTGGGGGTCGGCAGTTCGGCGCCGTGTTACGACCCCGGAATCATTCGTTCGCACCTGCCGCGCATCGTCGAGTTGGCCGAAGTTGTTTCCAAGCCCCCGAATCGGGGATAGAGAACAAAGGAGGAGTCCATGGCAGAGAGCATCAAGAGCCGCGTCGCGCGGATCGTTGCCGGAAACGTTCATTCCCTGATCGACGCGCTGGAAAACGCCGCTCCGGAAGCCGGGATGGCGCAGGCGATCCGGGAGGTCGAAGGCATCATCGGCGAAGTCAGCGCGGGATTGGGACGCATCGCCGCGACCCGGCACCTGGCCGTGACGCGACTGACCGAGCAGAATCAGTCCCACGAGCAGTTGAGCCGCGAAATCGATGTTGCGATCCGCGAAGGGCGCGACGACCTCGCCAAGGAGGCGATTTCGAGACAAATGGACATCGAGGCGCAGATTCCGATTCTCGAACAGGCGATCTCCAATTCGACCGCCGAGGAAAAAGAGATGGAGAGTTACGCGATCGCTCTGCGCGCGAAAAAGCGCGAGATGGAAGAGGGACTGCGGCAGTTCGTCGCCACGCGCGCCGCGCAAAACTCGTCGGACGTGACAGGAGCCTCCGGAACGTCCGGGGTTCCCGGGGCGACGGCAAGCCGGATTGATGATAAGATGGCGCGAGCCGAATCGGTGTTCGACCGTATTCTCGCGCATCAGACCGGATTGCCGGGGATATCTTCCGGGACGAGTGCCGCGAGCGCCGCCAAGCTGCGCGAATTGTCCGAGTTGGCGCGCAGCAACCGCGTCGAAGAACGCCTTGCGGCGCTCAAGGAAAAAGGATGACGCGGGGGGCGTGAATCCATCCGGTTGGCGAAACGACGGCGAGGCGACGATGTCACTTTTTTTGTCGGAACAGTGTCTGCCTTTTACGGCGTCGCTCATTGTCATGCTCGTCCTGACCGTGATCGAAGGCGCCGCGCTGGGGTTTGGCGGGAGCGACCTTTCCGGGTTTTTCAGCTTCGATGGGTCGCCCGACGCCGACGTATCGATCGACGCCGACGCGGCGCTCGACGGGACGCAACAAGGCGCCAGCGTTCTCCTCGCGTGGTTTCACGTCGGGCGCGTCCCCTTTCTGATGCTTCTGATTCTTTTCCTTTTCGCGTTCGGGGCTTCCGGCTTTGTGATCCAGGCGTTTGCGCGCCGTGTGTCCGGCGATTTCCTCCCGTCGGGGCTGGCCGCTTGCGGCGCCTTCCTCGCGGCGATTCCGACGCTTCGCGCGGGCGGTTTCGTACTGCTGAAAATCCTGCCGCAGGACGAATCGCAAGCGGTTTCGCTCGATTCGCTCGTCGGCCGCGCGGGAATCATCGTCCTCGGAACGGCGCGCGTCGGCGTCGCCGCGCAGGCGCGCGTACGCGACGAGTACGGACGCTTTCATTACATTCTGGTCGAACCCGACGATGAAAAGTGCAGTTTTGGGGCCAATACCGAAATTCTGCTCGTCAAGCGCGTCGGCGGCATGAAGTTCCAGGCGATCAAAAATCCGCACGCCGGCCTGATCGACGTTTGACCGGATGAAAAAACGAACGGCTTTTTATTTTGAGGAATTGCGATGATCTTCTCCATTGTTGAGCTTGCGGTCATGGTTGGAACGGTACTGGTGCTGATTCTCGGCCTCGGATTCATTCTTTCCCGGCTCTATACGCGTTCAAGCAAGGAAATGGCGTTTGTCCGCACCGGGATGGGCGGGCAGAAAGTCGTTCTTGACGGCGGGGCGCTCGTTCTGCCCGTCCTGCACGACATTTGCCGCGTCAATATGAATACCCTGCGGCTCGAAGTGAGCCGCGCCAA
This sequence comes from Accumulibacter sp., assembly GCA_031264825.1. Lineage (GTDB taxonomy): Bacteria > Pseudomonadota > Gammaproteobacteria > Burkholderiales > Rhodocyclaceae > Propionivibrio. The sequence continues at coordinate 2,206 of JAISDL010000198.1, forward strand.
AGACGAGAGCCTGATCACCAAGGACAGGATGCGCGTCGACGTCTCCGCCGCGTTTTACGTGCGCGTCCAGCCGACGGTCGAAGCGATCGCCGCCGCCGCGCAGACGCTGGGGAACCGGACGCTCGAACCCGTTCTGCTCAAGGAACTCGTCGAAGACAAATTCGTCGACGCCCTGCGCGCGACGGCCGCGACGATGACGATGCAGCAGTTGCAGGACGCGCGTCAGGACTTCGTACAGGGCGTGCAGAACGCCGTTTCCGAGGACTTGCTCAAAAACGGCCTGGAACTCGAAGCCGTCTCGCTGACGAGCCTCGATCAGACCTCGAAGGAATTCTTCAACCCGAACAACGCCTTCGACGCCGAAGGTCTGACCAAGCTGACCGAAGAGACCGAGCGTCGCCGCAAGGAGCGCAACGCGATCGAGCAGGATACCGAGGTCGAGGTTCAGCAGAAAAATCTCGACGCCGAGCAGGAAATCCTCGAAATCACGCGCCAGCAGGAATTTTTGCGCATGGAGCAACAACTCCGGGTCGAAAACCAGCGCGCGCAGCAATCCGCACAGATCATCCAGCAGCAGGCGCTGAAGCAGCGCGAGTCCGAACAGGCGAAGATCGACGCGCAGCGCGAAATCGACCAGTCGCGCCTGATCGCCGAACGTCAGGTGAAGGAGCACGAGGTCGAAAAAGACCAAGCAATCCGTCAGCGCCAGATTTCCGCCGAACGCGAAGTTCAGGTCAGCCGGATCGACCAGGAGCGCGTCTCGAAGCTCGCCGATCAGGAAAAGGAAATTTCGATCTCGGAGAAGTCGCGTGAACAGTCCGAAGCCGAACGTTTGGCCAACGAGGCGCGCGCGCTGGCGGTGCGCGCCGAGGAATCGGTCAAGACCGCGCGCGACGTTGCGATGGCCGAACGCGACAAGTCCGTCGCGCTCGTCGTCGCCCAGCAGGAAGCGCAAAGGCAGGCGATTACGCTGACCGTCGCGGCGCAGGCGGAAAAAGAAGCCGCGCTGGACCAAGCCGAAGCCGTGCGGATCCGCGCCGAGGCGCAGCGCGTCGCGTACAACGTCGAGGCCGAAGGCAAGCGCCTCGTCAACGAATCGGTCAATGTCCTGCGCGACGCGCAGGTCGCCCTGCAGATCAAGCTCGCGCTGATCGAGCGCCTGCCGGAAATCATCGCGCAGACGGTCAAGCCGATGGAGGCGATCGAAGGGATCAAGATCATTCAGGTCGAAGGACTCGGCGCGGGCGCGGGGGGCGATGCCGCCGGCGCGAACGCTTCCGGAAACCTCGCCGACCAAGCGGCCAACGCGATGCTGCGCTACCGCGCGCAACAACCGGTCGTCGACGCGCTGCTCTCCGAAATCGGAATACGCGGCGGCGACATCAACGGCCTGATCGGCGGCGCTCTGCCGACGGCGGACGCGCCCGCGTCCGCATCTCCGGAGGCGCCGTCCGCGTCGAAATGACCCCATGACCAGTGGGCCGGCGGCGGGCGAAAAATGCCGCCGCCGGCTTGGGTTTCGCGCGCCGAGAGCCGCAAAGGCACGCAAGGCCGGGGCGCCAAAAGACCTTCCAGATTTCGCTTTTTTCGGTTCGGGTATAATATAGGTTTTAACACAAGGTCTGCCAGTGCTTTTCGACGACTGTCTGATCCGGATCGACCAGCTCGATTTTTCTTACGACGACCGCGCCATCCTGAAGGGCGTCGCGATGGAAATCCCGCGCGGGAAGCTCGTCGCGATCATGGGCAATTCAGGGTGCGGTAAAACGACGTTGCTGCGCCTGATCGGCGGGCAACTCCGCCCCTCGCGCGGCGCTTTGCTGCTCGACGGGCAGTCCGTTCCCGACATGCCGCACGCACAGCTCTACGCGCTGCGTCGGCGCATGGGGATGCTTTTCCAGTTCGGCGCGCTATTTACGGATATTTCCGTTTTCGACAACGTCGCGTACCCGATACGCGAGCATACCCGGCTTTCGGAAGAGATGATCCGCGACATGGTCCTCATGAAGCTCAACGCCGTCGGCCTGCGCGGCGCGCACGCCCTGATGCCGACCGAGCTTTCGGGCGGGATGGCGCGCCGCGTCGCGCTTGCGCGCGCGATCGCGCTCGACCCGATGCTCATCATGTACGACGAACCGTTTACCGGCCTCGACCCGATCTCGATGGGCGTGATCGGTCATTTGATCCGCAGGCTCAACGACGCGCTCGGCGCGACGACTCTGCTCGTCACGCACGACGTTCAAGAAGCCTTCGGTCTCGTCGATTACATTTATTTCATGTCGGGCGGCGAAGTCGTCGCGCGTGGGACGCCGGACGAAATCCGCGCCTCAACCGACCCCCTCGTCCACCAGTTCGTTTACGGGGAAGCCGACGGCCCCTTGCATTTCCACTTCCCCGCGCCGCCGTTCGCGGACGAATTGACGCGGGAGGTTTCCGATGCCTGACCCCTCTTCAAAAGGCGCGCTTGGCGTGGTCGCCTCTCTCGGGCACACCGTCAACGAGATCGCTCAACGCCTGGGATTCGTCGCGCGATTTTTCGCGGCGATCCTTCTCTATTCGGGGCAGTCTTTCCGCCGCATCCACCTGACGATCCGCGAGATGTACTTTTCCGGCTTCCAGTCCCTGTTGATCATGCTCGTGTCGAGCCTTTTCATCGGCATGGTCCTGGGTTTGCAGGGCTTCGAGACGCTCCAGCGCTTCGGTTCCGCCGACGCTTTGGGCATCATGGTCGCGCTGTCGCTCACGCGCGAACTCGGACCCGTCGTCGCGGCGCTCCTCTTCGCTTCGCGCGCCGGGTCGTCGATCACCGCCGAAATCGGCCTCATGAAGGCGACGGAACAACTGATGGCGATGGATATGATGGCGGTCAATCCGATTGCGCGCGTCGTCGCGCCGAAATTCTGGGGGGGCGTCCTCTCGATGCCCCTCTTGGCGTCGCTTTTCTCGGCGGTCGGCGTCTTCGGCGGCTACCTGGTCGGCGTCGTCGTCATCGGCGTCGACGAGGGGGCGTTCTGGTCGCAGATGCAAAACGCGGTCGATTTTCGTCTCGACATCTGGAACGGGGTCATCAAGAGTTTCGTTTTTGGGATCGCGGTTTCTCTGATCGCCGTTTTTGAAGGCTACGATTCGATTCCGACCGCCGAGGGCGTCTCGGCCTCGATCCGGCGGACCGTGGTAAATTCGGCGCTGACGATATTGGCGCTGGACTTTGTGTTGACCTCCTTCATGTTCAGGGGATTGTGATGAGCCGCAAGTTGATGGATATCTGGGTCGGTTTTTTTGTCGTCATCGGCTTTGCCGCGCTCTTGTTCCTGGCCTTGAGGGTCGGCAACGCCGCGTCGGCGAACTTGGGCGAAACCTATACCCTGAGCGCCAAGTTCGACAATATCGGCGGTCTGAAGGTGCGCGGGCCGGTCAAGAGCGCGGGCGTCGTCGTCGGTCGAATCGCCGCGATCAGCCTCGACCCGGACGCTTTTGAAGCCGTCGTGACGATGAAGCTCGACGCGCGCTATCATTTTCCGAGAGACACGTACGCGTCGATCCTGACTTCCGGCCTGCTGGGAGAACAATACGTCGGCCTCGACGTCGGCGGCGACGAAAGGATGTTGAAGCCGGGCGAGTCTTTCTCGCGGACGCAGTCGGCGGTCGTACTCGAAAAATTGATCGGTCAGTTCATGTTGAACAAAGCGTCCGAAGGGACGCCAAGCAACAAGTGATTCCTTGTCCAAACCGCCCCCGGTCGACTTCGCCTCGCGGCGCGCACACGGTCTTCGGCTCGGCGCTCAGGGCGGTTTGAAACGAAAGTGAGTGGAGAAACTGTTCGATGAAGCGATTTTTTTGCGTAATTTGCGTTCTCGCCGCGCTCTCTGGATGCGCGGCGACGGGGACGCACCCCGACGACCCCTATGAAGGATTCAACCGGGCGATGTTCTCGTTCAACGAAGGACTCGATACGGTCGTCAAACCCGTCGCGGAGGGCTATGAAACGCTGACCCCGCTCCCGATCCGCGTCGTCATCGGCAATTTTTTCGGTAACATCGGCGACGTCTGGATATCGGTCAACAACTTCCTTCAGGGCAAGGTCGAAGCGGGGTTTTCCGACATTGGCCGGGTCCTCGTCAACTCGACTTTCGGCTTCTGCGGAATATTCGACTTCGCCAGCGAAATGGGACTCGAAAAACACAGCGAGGATTTCGGGCAGACGCTGGGCGTATGGGGTGTCGAGAGCGGCCCCTACTTCTTCTGGCCGATCATCGGGCCGCGCACGGCGCGCGACACCTTCGGGTGGGGCGTCGACTTCGCCGTCGACCCGGTTCGCAGAATCCGTCACGATAACGCCACGCGAAACACCCTGATCGGTGTGCGAACGATCGAAGGGCGCGCGCGGCTCCTGCAGGCCGAGAAAGTGCTCGACAGCGCCTCCTTCGACAAATACAACACCATCCGAAACATGTACCTGAACGGGCGTGCGGCGGCGATCAAGGATGAAGACTGACCTTCATCCCTTTTCCAAACCGCCCCTGCCCTCAACCGGAGTCGATTGATGATGAAATCCCTGTGCCTTGAATTGCTTCTGCCGTTTTTCATGCTGTTTCCGTCCGTGCCGGCCTTCGCCGACGACCTCCTCGTCTTCGCCGAAGAGGCGCCCGACGCCCTCGTCAAAAGGGTGACCGACGAAGTCCTCGAAATCGTTCGCCAGGACAAAGACATTCAGAGCGGCAATACGAAAAAAATCCTCGAACTCGTCGAAGCCAAAGTGTTTCCGCATTTCGACTTCGCCCACATGACGGCGCTCGCCGTCGGGCGCGACTGGAGCCGCGCGACGCCCGATCAGAAAAAACGCCTTGCCGACGAATTCCACATCCTGCTCGTCAGAACCTACTCGAACGCGCTGACCGCGTACCGTGACCAGTCGATCCGTTACCGGGCGCTGAAACGGGCGCCGGAAGACACCGAAGTGCTCGTCCGGACGGAAATCCTCCAGCCCGGGAGCAAGCCGATCACGCTCAATTATTCGCTCGAAAAGCACGACGACGGATGGAAAGTCTTCGACGTCGCCGTCGCCGGCGTCAGCCTCGTCGGGAACTATCGCGACGCCTTCTCGACCGAAGTGCGCGCAAACGGGATCGACGGCCTCTTGAAAATGCTGGTCGACAAAAACAAACAGTTGGAAGCCTCTCAAAAATGAGGATTCGACGCGCCCGCACGCACCTGTTCGGCGCCTCCGGAGGGGTTCCGGGATGATAAAAGCGCGCGCAGACGGGCGGCTTTGCCTTTCCGGCCCCTTCCTGATCGCCGACGCGCCCGATGTTTATCAGGCGGGGCTTGAATTTCTGCGTCCCGGCGCCGGGACGCTGACCTGCGATTTTTCGGGCGTCGAAGAAGCGGATTCCTCGGCGCTGGCGGTCCTCTTTTGCTGGCTGCGCGTCGCGAAGGAGCGTGGCGTGACGCTGCGCGTCGCCGCGCTTCCCGAAGGCCTGCGGTCGCTCGCGGCGGTCTACGGCGTCTCCGAGCTTCTTCCCGCCGACCAAGCCGACTAATCCGACTATTCCGCCGCGAATCCCCTCGAACGCTTTCTCAGTCATGGGTACCGCCGTTTCATTCCAGAACGTCAGAAAGACTTTCGGCGCGCTGTGCGCGATCGACGACATTTCCCTGGAGATCGAGGAAGGCGAGTTTTTCGGCCTGCTCGGGCCGAACGGCGCGGGAAAAACGACGCTGATTTCCTGCCTCGCCGGCTTGGCGCGCGCCGACTCCGGGGATATCAGCGTCATGGGCTTCGACGTCGTCCGCGATTACCGCGAAACGCGCCGCCGCTTGGGCGTCGTGCCGCAAGAACTCGTTTTCGACCCCTTTTTCACGGTACGCGAAACCCTGCGCATCCAATCGGGTTATTTCGGCGTCCGCAAGAACGACGCGTGGATCAATGAACTCCTCGAAAACCTCGATTTGAGCCAGAAGGCCGACGTAAACCTCCGCAGTCTCTCCGGCGGGATGAAGCGGCGCGTGCTGATCGCCCAGGCGCTCGTGCATAAGCCGCAAGTCATCGTCCTCGACGAACCGACCGCCGGCGTCGACGTCGAGTTGCGCCAGATTCTGTGGCAATTCATCCGGCGCTTGAACCGCGAAGGCCACACGGTCATCCTGACGACGCACTACCTCGAAGAGGCCGAATCGCTCTGCGAGCGGATCGCGATGCTCAACCACGGGCGCATCGTCGCGCTCGACACGACGCGCAATCTGCTCTCGGAAAACGCGAACCGCATGCTTTCGATGCGCTTGAAGAACGGCAATCTCCTGCCCGAAACCTTGCGGGGTCGCGCCGTTCTCGACAAGGGCGCCTGGGTCTTCCGGCTGAACACCCTGGAAGACATCGAACCCCTGCTCGCCGCGGTCCGCGAATCCGCGCAGGTTTTCGAAGAATTGCAACTCGTTCAAACGGATCTCGAAGACGTTTTCGTTCGCGTGATGCACGCGAACGAAGGGAGCGGCGAAGGCAATCCGAAGCGAGGCCTCGAATGAGCGGCTTTCGCGCGCTCCTGCACAAGGAAATCCTGCGCTTCTGGAAAGTCGGTTTCCAGACGGTCGCCGCGCCCGTCCTGACCTCGCTGCTCTACCTTCTGATCTTTTCGAGCGTTCTCGATACGCAGACGCGGATCAACGGCGTCCGCTACATGTCGTTCATGATCCCCGGACTCATCATGATGTCCGTATTGCAGAACGCCTTCGCCAACAGTTCTTCGAGCCTGATCCAGTCCAAGGTGACCGGCAGCGTGATTTTCGTGCTTCTGCCGCCGATCGGCTACGTCGAATTCTTCACGGCGTACATGACCGCCGCCGCGCTGCGCGGCGTGATGGTCGGCATCGGCGTGTTCATCGTGACCTGCGGATTCTCTCCGCTCGAATTCGCCGCGCCTGCGTGGATTCTCGTCTTCTTTGTCGTCGGCGGCGCCCTGATGGGCGCGTTCGGAATCGTCGCCGGAATCTGGGCCGACAAGTTCGATCAACTCGCCGGATTCCAGAATTTCCTGGTCATGCCGCTGACGATGCTTTCTGGAGTGTTTTATTCGATCCATTCGCTTCCGCTCTTCTGGCAAAAGGTTTCGCATTTCAACCCGGTTTTCTATATGATTGACGGCTTTCGCTACGGCTTCTTCGGCGTATCCGACGCCGCGCCGGAACTTTCCCTGGCCGTCGGGCTGGCGAGTCTCTTTGTCGTTGCGAGCATTGCCCTGCTCATGCTCCGCAGCGGCTACAAACTGAGGGTTTGATTCATATGATCGAGTGTGAAGACATCAAAAAAATGATTTTCGGCGCGTTCTCCTGCGAAGAAGTCGCCGTCGAAGGCGACGGCAGGCACTTTGAGGCCGTCGTCGTCAGTTCCGCGTTTGAGGGAAAAAGCCGCGTCGCGCGTCAGCAGATGCTCAACGCCGTCCTGAAACCCCATTTCGATTCGGGCGAACTCCACGCGCTCTCGATGAAAACCCTGACGCCGTCCGAACTGAAAGCGCTGCGTGGATAAACTGCTGATTCACGGAGGGATTCCCCTGAACGGCGAAATCGCCGTCTCGGGCGCGAAAAACGCCGCGCTCCCGATCCTCTGCGCCGGCCTTTTGAGCGCCGAGCCGCTCCGGCTGAAAAACGTCCCCGCGCTCAACGACATCTCGACGATGCGCCGCCTCTTGCAACAGATGGGCGTTTCCGTCTTCGACGACGGCGACGGAGAAATGACGCTCGACAGCGCAGGGCTGAACAATCCGCTCGCGCCTTACGACATGGTCAAAACGATGCGCGCGTCGATCCTCGTGCTCGGCCCGCTCGTCGCGCGTCTCGGCGAAGCGCGCGTTTCGCTGCCGGGAGGCTGCGCGATCGGCGCGCGGCCGATCGACCAGCACATCAAGGGATTGCGCGCGATGGGCGCGGAAATCAGCGTCGAGCAGGGTTACGTCCACGCCCGCGCGAAGCGCCTGCGCGGAACGCGCATCGTCACCGATATCGTCACCGTGACGGGAACCGAAAACCTGATGATGGCCGCCGCGCTCGCGGAAGGCGAGACGATCATCGAGAACGCCGCCCGCGAACCCGAAGTCGTCGACCTTGCCGATTGCCTGAACGCGATGGGCGCGCGCATCTCGGGCGCGGGGAGCGGCTGCGTCGTCGTCCGGGGCGTCGAACGCCTCCACGGCGCGGCGCACACGGTCATGCCCGACCGCATCGAAACGGGAACCTACCTCTGCGCCGCCGCGGCGACCGGGGGGAGCATCCGCCTGACGCGCGCGCGGCCCTCGAGCCTCGACGCCGTGATCGCCAAACTCGTCGAAGCCGGCTGCGAAGTGACGCGCGAAGCCGACGCGATTGCCCTCGAAGCGCCTCACCGGCTCAAGGCCGTGAGCGTTCGCACCGAGCCTTACCCCGCGTTTCCGACCGACATGCAGGCGCAGTTCATGGCGATCAACTGCGTCGCCGAAGGCGCGGCGGCGGTCAGGGAAACGGTTTTCGAAAATCGCTTCATGCACGCCGTCGAACTCACGCGGCTCGGCGCCGACATCAAAATCGACTCGAATGTCGCCCTGGTGACCGGTGTGCCGCGCCTCGAAGGCGCGACCGTCATGGCGACCGATTTGCGCGCCTCGGCGAGCCTCGTGATCGCCGGCCTCGTCGCGCAAGGCGAAACGCGGATCGAGCGGATTTACCACCTCGACCGCGGCTACGAGCGGATGGAAACGAAGCTCGCGCGCCTCGGCGCGAAAGTCCGGCGCGCGGCGTAGCGATTTTCGGACGCGAAAACGCGAGAAACGCAGGGAAGGCCGCTTCAGAAGCGTCCGCCCTGCGTCTCTCAAGATTGTCGAGCTTGAACAGCCTCAAAAATTGAGAGTGACTCCTAGGCTCCAAAGGTCTGTTTTACTGCGACCGGTCTCCCGGTCTTCGAGCACGTAGCCCCTGCTTCCGAATCTACCGAAGTTTTCGTACTCCAGACGGAAGCGGATATTTTTGTCGAGAACGTATTCGGCGCCGACGCCGTAAAACAGCCCGGTTTTGTCCGCGGATTTCTTGTGGGGAAGGTCGAGGTAGGCGTTGAGCACGGCGTCATTGCTTTTGGCGCTGATCGAAGACTTGTTGTGCGTGATGCCGACTTTTCCGAACAGATTGAATCGTTCGTGGATCGGCAAAGTGCCCTTGGCGGAAATGAACCACGCGCTTTGCTTCAGTCGCGCTTTACCCTTCAATCCCTGCAAGGGGCCTGACCCCGAATACCTGACTTCCGGCGACCCAAGCTCGGCGTGACCGCCTTCGACAGCGATGTACTTGTTGAATTCGTAACCGGCGAAAAGTTTCCACGCGTTGTCGGTTTTATCACGCCTCTCCGAGATGAGGCCCGATAGCGCCGGGTCTTCAAACGAATAATCCGAACCGTCGAATTTCGTATTCGATTGGCCGAGACTGCCGCCGAAGTAGAAGTTCTGCGCCGACGCCGCGCCGTTTCCGAACGCGAGCAAAAGCGCGATGAGCGTAATACGTCCGTTGTTCATGACTCTCTTTTTGTAAAAAATAGGCGTCGTTGAATACGCCTCGTTATCCATCCGGCACAGATTTTACTAATTTGGTAAATAAAAGCAAGTTTCTTCCAATAGAGAATTACGTTATTGGAAATATGGCTCCAAACTATACGCATGAACGTAGGACTCATCATTCGGCAGTTGCGCGAGCGGCAAGAATGGACGCAAGACGAATTGGCGCACCGCTCGGGGACGACGTCGGCGAATATTTCCCGCATTGAAAACGGCAAGCACAATCCCGGCACGGAGCTTTTAGGGTCGATCGCCTACGTGCTCGGCGTTCGCGTATATGAGCTGGTGGCGATGGCCGAAGGATTTCAGCCGCCGACGCTCGCCGCCGACTTCGACGCCGACGAGGAAATCATCGTCCGCCAATTCCGCAAGATGGCGGACGAGGAAAAAGAATTGTTCAAGGCGATCGCGCTTTCCTTCGCAAAGATCCGGCAGCCGACGTTCATCAGCAGACGCAAGCCCTTTCCCGAAGCCGGTGCGTACGGCATGCGGATGGCGGGCGAAATACCGCGCAAGGTTTGAAGATTCCCTGTCGGATTGATTTCAAAAAAACTTTTCCGGGTCGCTTGCGCTGCCTGAGTTCCCGGCGTATCCGGGGAGGCGAACGTCGAAGATGAGCGTTTCCGGGAAAAGTACGGCGAGGCATTTGCGGTAGTGCGGTAGAATTCCAGTTTTATCAATGGGAAGCGCCGTGGAAGGCATCACGATTGCCCTTTCGAAAGGCCGGATTTTCGAGGAGACGCTGCCGCTTCTGGCGTCGGCGGGAATCACGCCGCTCGAGAACCCCGAAACTTCGCGCCGGCTGATCATTCCGACGAACCGGGAAGACACGCGCGTCGTCGTCGTGCGCGCGACCGACGCGCCGACTTACGTTCAATACGGCGCGGCGGACATCGGCGTCGCGGGCAAGGACGTGCTCATCGAACACGGTGGCGACGGCCTCTATCAGCCGATCAACCTTGGGATCGCCCGATGCAGGATGATGGTCGCCGTTCCGGCGGGCTTCGACTACGAACGCGCCGTCCGCCAAGGCGCGCGCCTCCGCGTTGCGACAAAGTACCTCAAGATCGCGCGCGAGCATTTCGCCGCGAAAGGCGTCCACGTCGACCTGATCAAACTCTACGGCTCGATGGAACTCGCGCCGCTTGCCGGACTCGCCGACGCGATCGTCGACCTCGTCTCGACGGGGAACACGCTCAAAGCCAACGATCTCGTCGCCGTCGAGCACATAGCAGACATTTCGGCGCGCCTGATCGTCAATCAGGCGGCGCTGAAGCTCAAGCGCGACCGGATCGTCCCGATCCTCGACGCGCTTTCGAAAAAGGAGGCGCCATGATCGCCGTACGGCGTTTTTCGAGCCGCGATGCGGACTTCGAATCGCGGCTCGCCGCGCTCTTGGCTTTCGAGAACGCGCAGGACGAGACGATCGACCGTACCGTCGCCGCGATACTCTCCGACGTGAAAGCGCGCGGCGACGCCGCGCTTCTCGAATACACGCGCCGTTTCGACCGGCTCGACGTTTCAAGGATCGAAGAAGTCGAACTCTCGCGCGAAGCGCGGCAAGCGGCGCTGGAAAGCCTGCCCGCGGAGCAGCGCGACGCGCTCGAAAACGCCGCGCGGCGCATTCGGAGCTTTCACGAACGCCAGCTTCTCCAAGGATGGACTTTCGAAGACGCCGAGGGGATGACGCTCGGCCAGAAGGTGACGCCGCTCGACCGCGTCGGTCTTTACGTCCCCGGCGGCAAGGCCGCGTACCCGTCGTCGGTGCTGATGAACGCGATTCCGGCCAAGGTCGCGGGCGTCGGCGAACTCGTCATGGTCGTCCCGACGCCGGGTGGCGAGCGCAGCCCGCTCGTGCTCGCGGCGGCTGCCCTGACCGGCGTCGACCGCGTGCTGACGGTCGGCGGCGCGCAAGCGATCGGCGCGCTGGCGTACGGGACGCAAACGCTCCCGAAGGTCGACAAGATCGTCGGCCCCGGAAACGCCTACGTCGCGGCGGCGAAGCGTCGCGTTTTCGGCGCCGTCGGGATCGACATGGTCGCGGGGCCTTCGGAAATCCTCATCGTTTGCGACGGCAAGACCGACCCGGACTGGGTCGTGATGGACCTCTTTTCGCAGGCCGAGCACGACGAACTCGCACAGTCGATTCTGCTGTGTCCCGACGGCGCGTACATCGACCGGATTCTTGCGTCCTTCGAGAAGCTTCTGCCCGAAATGCCGCGAAACAAAATAATCCGCGCCGCGTTGGAAAACCGGGGCGCGCTGATCGAAGTCGCCGACCTCACCGAGGCCTGCGCGATCGCGAACCGCGTCGCGCCCGAGCATCTGGAATTGTCGGTCGAAGACGCCGACGCGTGGGTCGGCAAGATACGGAACGCCGGCGCGATCTTCATCGGGGTGCATTCTTGCGAGGCGCTTGGCGATTATTGCGCGGGGCCGAATCACGTGCTGCCGACCTCTGGAACCGCGCGCTTCTCGTCTCCGCTGGGGGTTTACGACTTCCAGAAACGAAGCAGCGTGATCCGCGCGAGCGCGCGCGCGTCGAAAATTCTGGCGCCGACCGCCTCGACGCTCGCGCGCGGCGAGGGCCTCATCGCGCACGCGCGATCGGCGGAACTGAGGACAGATCAGTAGTAGCCAGTCAAGTCGAATCAGCGTGATAGACAGAGGGACAGACAGAGGGACAGACAGAAGGATAGAGCCGAGCGAGTTTTCGTCGAGCCTTTTGAGTGGTAAAACGCCAATGAAC
>JAISDL010000109.1 GCA_031264825.1 Accumulibacter sp.
ATAGAAGACAGAGCGCTCGTTGCCGCTCGTTTGTAATCAGCGCATAGATTGGGCTGAGTATTGCACGCCCGACATCATTCCCACGCCTGCGGAATCGTTGGGCTTCGTTCCTCAGCCCAACCTATACCGCCGAGAGCGGAGCGGAAACGCTATAGGTTGGGCTGAACGAATGTGAAGCCCAACGATCGCGGGGCGGCATGAAAAAGCGGACACCGGGGGCAAAGCCACCGCTGACTGATCTGATTCCTGATCCCTGATATGCGCCAGCGGAATGTTGGGCATCGCTGCGCTCAGCCCAACCTATGGCCGATGGCAGCGCTACCCTCTCCCTCACCTTTGAATCAGGGTATGACAGGTATACGGAATATCGTTTCGTCCTTCTTCGTTGTCGGGAACAAAAACGGCGTTTTCAAATTTCGGGCATCTATTTTTCTTTGGCATGGCCCGGGATTTTATGCAAAGGCTCGGTGAGAATTTTACCGAGGCGAGCACTCCGGAAGAATCGAAGACTACGAGCTTATAAACGCCTTCAGTCATCGGCGTTTCCACCTCGATTTTCTCGAAAAAATCAGCGGAATAACCCGGGCATTCAATATTCCTCAAACTCATATACGGGAACAACAGAAGAACATTGGCATTTTTGTATTCCGTTCCGAACAGCGACTGGATTTTGATCTCGTGTTCAAGCGCGAGCGCTTCCTTGAATTTTTCGGAGAGATGCCGTCCCGCGACGCAATCGACGATTTCCTTGTTCTGCGCGACCCACGCAAACAATCCCAACACCAGGAAGACGAAGCCCGCGATTTTTTGGAGCCTGATTCGCAAGGGCGTCCGATCTTCGGGGGAAGAAGGGAAAGTCGTCGGGTCGGTTTCGGGTTTCGGGCCGTAGGCGTTGGCTCCGTCCGCCGAAGGCCTGAGCAACTTGGGCAGGAAATACACGAAAAAAACAAGGCGAAGAAGCAATAATATTCCGCCCAAAAAAAGAAAATCCAGCAGAACCACGAGAGCGGCGAAACAAACTTCGGCGTCAAAGGAACGCGAGGCTGAAATATCGTGCAACCTCCTGAAAAACAAGGCGATAAAGGGAATTCCCGCCAAGGTGATATATGCGAGCCAGACCTTTTCAGAAAAACGAATCGACGTCATCCATTCGATCTGAAACATCGCAAAAAACACAGCAAAATGAATCAGGAGGTACGGCCAAAAACCCTTCCGGCTCGTTCTCCCGTAAAAATGAAACGTATTTCTGGTCGCATCAAGAAGAATGTGGCGCATCATGATTCGCAAGATGATAAACGAAAAATCGTCTGATCGGCGTTTCGGGCGAAACCGGTTTTTCGGTTAATGTGGCAAAAATACAACAATACCGGAAATTTTCTCATGAAACGATTGACTCTTGCAAAATGAGTCCACATAATCCGAACCCATTCCAGATTTTTGAAACTTCGGCAAAGGAAGCCGGTAATTCAAGCGGGATAGTGTGCTCGGATGAGCGTTGGGTTCAAGCTCCGAAGTTCGGTGCTTCAAATCCGTCACATCTTCACTCTCACTTTCCCGCACAAGACAGACAGACATGAAAACCATACTCATCACATCGACAAGGGCGCGCGGGCGTCTGGAATCCGGCGGGCGATTTTCCCGTTCCGGGTCGGCGTCGCGCCGCGCCGGTATTCCATTTTATGGATCGATGCGGCTTCTGGAGTGCGGCCCGCGACTCGCGCGTTCGCATCGTTTTGATCGGTGGAACGCGATCAGTCGGAGATTCGACCTGGGGGGCGGCGTGGCATAGACCGCCTTCCCACGGCAGCGGTAAAGCCCAAGGCCCGGATCTCCGAAAGGAATCCGGGCTTTTTTGTTTTTGAACGATGTCGGCGTATATGAATTGTCATGTTGCCTTTCGCCTCGCATAGGTTGGGCTGAGCTTTAGCGAAGCCCAACACCTCTGAGCAAAGCGAACTCGACCAAGACAGCATGGAAAAGGAATGAAGGTGAAAACGATGATACAGATTCTCGGACTCGACGCCGCCGGAAATCCGGCGCAATGGCTCACCGCCGAGCAGGCGATGACCGCCGCGGCGAAGGACGCCATCGTATGGCAATGGGGTGATTCGCCGATCATTTTCCGGGGCGGATGGAAGCGCAACGGGGAACGCTCGACGATCGAGTTGATGCCCATCGTCGCCCTGGCGGGCCGCAGGCCCTACGCGCGGCTACCCGGGGAACTCCCCTTGACGAACGCGCTTTTGTTCCGGCGCGATCGCTATACCTGCGCGTACTGCGGTGAGCGATTCGCGCCGCGCGACCTCTCCCGCGACCACGTGAAGCCGCGCGTGCAGGGCGGGAGCGACACCTGGAACAACGTCGTCACCGCGTGCCGTCGCTGCAATCAAAAGAAAGGCGGGCGGCGCCCGGAAGAGACGCGGAATATGCAACTGCTTTTCGTGCCTTACGCACCTTGCCTGTGGGAACACTTCATTCTCTCGGCGCGGGGAATCCTCGCCGACCAGATGGAGTTTCTGGCGGCCAAGTTGCCGAAATACAGCCGGATTCTGAACTGAGACAAGACAATGTTTTACAAGAGGGCGGACGCGAACGCTTCGCCCTCGAATCGATGGAGAAAAAAATGCCAATCAAAAAAGTGATCGCCTCACAAGCCGTTCCGGTCAAGATATGGACCGACGACATCGACGAAAAGTCGGAACGGCAGCTCGTCAACCTCGCCAGTTTGCCGTTCATTCACCACCACGTCGCGGCGATGCCCGACGTGCATGCCGGCATCGGCGCGACGATCGGGTCGGTCATCGCCACGCACAAGGCGATCATTCCCGCCGCGGTCGGCGTCGATATCGGCTGCGGGATGCTCGCGTGCCGCCTGTCGCTGACGGGGAATGACATCGACGAAAAATCGCTGAAAAAGGTCTTCATGCAGATCAGCCGCGACGTTCCGGTCGGGCGCGGGCAACACTGCGACGGCGACGTATTGTCCGACGCGGTGTCGCCGTTTACGGCGCGTCTCGACAAGATGACCGAAAAGCACCCTCAACTGCTCAAAGCCTTCGGCAAATTCTCGAAGTGGATGAACCAGATGGGGACGCTGGGCAGCGGGAACCACTTCATCGAGGTCTGCCTCGACGAATCCGACGGGGTCTGGGTCATGCTCCATTCGGGCAGCCGCGGGATCGGGAACGCGCTTGCGGCTTACTTCATCGAGTTGGCGAGGCAGGATATGGAACGCTGGATGATTCACCTGCCCGACAGGGACCTCGCTTATTTTCCCGAAGGCTGCGAGCATTTCGACGACTACGTCGAGGCGCTCACCTGGGCGCAGGAATACGCGATGCAAAACCGTGCGTGCATGATCGACCTGGTTTTGAAGGCGCTTAGCCCTCACTTGCCCCAATTCGACGTGGTCGGCGAGGTCGTAAACTGTCATCACAATTACGTGGCGATGGAACACCACTTTGGCCAGAACGTCTGGGTCACGCGCAAGGGCGCGATCCGCGCGCGCGAAGGCGACCTCGGAATCATCCCCGGAAGCATGGGGACGCGCAGCTACATCGTCCGGGGGATCGGGAACCCCGACAGTTTCTGCTCGTGCGCGCACGGCGCGGGCCGCAGGATGAGCCGGACGGCCGCGACGAAGCGCTTCGACGAGAAGGACCTGGCACAGCAGACGGAAGGGGTGATTTGCCGCAAGGACAAAGGCGTCGTCGACGAGATTCCCGGAGCGTACAAGAACATCAATACGGTGATGTCCAACCAGTCGGACCTGGTCGACATTCTGCACCGCTTGAAGCAGGTCGTCTGTGTGAAGGGATAAGCAGGAATCGGGAGACAGGAGACGGGAGACGGATGAAAACCTTTTCGGGTGATCAAAGATTCTTCTCCGGCCGAAGGCCGCAAGAATTCTCTGTTTCCTGTCCTCTGTCTCCTGTCTCCTGATGGGCACTGCGCTTCGGAAAAGGAATAAAATGCGACGCACCGACACAGAACGGGAAAGCGCATGACTTCGGAAACGCCCCCGCAACGCCCAAGCCTCACGTATCGCCTCACGGTGCCCACGATGGTCGCCGCGCATTGGTCTTTCTCGCTCAGATTCCAAAAGCAATGGCCGCTCTCGCGCCGCGTGATCTCCTGGATTCTGCAAGCCTTGACGGTCGCCGCCCTCGCGCTGTTGAGCTTCCTGGGGAAGAGCCTCGACGAGATACTCGACTATCGGATTCTGCTTTTGTTTGCGTCGGTCTCGCTGTTCTACTTGATGACGCAACACTTAAACCTCCGTGCTTGGGCGGAAATCACGCTGCGGCACTGGGGCGAATGCGCGATCTGGTGGGACGAATCGGGATTGCTCAACCGTACGGGCAGTCTCGACACGCATTGCGACTGGAAGCACGTCACCGAGATTTACGAGGGGAAGACCTGGGTCACGATCGTTTTGGGCGGCGAGGCGATTCACATCCCCGACAGCGCCTTCACCCAAGAACTGCCGCGTGAAGCGTTCGTCGCGCAGATCCGCGGCTTCATCGAAAAAGCGCACTCAAGCGCCGACCTTCCCGATGCCGCCCCGACCGACCGCGCCTGCGCACGAAGTGACTCCTTACCCCGCGACTCGGCCCCGTCCGACCCGAAGGCGACCGAGGCGCCGGAGCAATCCGCCGAAATCAC
>JAISDL010000136.1 GCA_031264825.1 Accumulibacter sp.
CGCGGCGCCCGATTGTCCGACGGTCAACGGCGGGACGGGCGACGGAATGCGCGTGAAAGAGATGCTCACCGAGGTCGGGCGTCTCTTCGACCCAGGGTTGTCACCCGTATTTTCCGGCGAGGCGAAACCCGGCGACCCGGCGACACAGGTCGCCGACGTGACGCGCCTGCGCGCTTGGGGTTTCGAGCCTTGGGTCGAGCGCCGCGCCGGGATCGCGGCCTACGTCGCGTGGTTTCAACGAGAATTCGGGGAGAAGCCCGCGTGCGCCGCGTAGTTTGGCCCCTCATCGACGTTCCCGGCGGATGGACGGGGCGGACGAATTATCTGCGCAACCTCGCCAAAGCGATCGCCTCGCTTCCGTCGCCGCGCATCGAGATTCTATTGACGGGAAGCGGAAGAGCGGGGACCGACGCACTCGACGCGCCGCTGAATTCCTTCCCCGTCCTTCGGCTACCGCACTTGCGCCGCTTCAGTCCGCACTGGTGGATAAGCAAACTGACGGCGCGCGTATCGTCGAACGGCGGTCTCCTGGCCTCGGCGCTCGCCGACCACGGTGTTTCCCTCTGGGCCTACGGCCCGCCGCTCGGACGGCGCAGCCGTGTTCCCGCGCTGTGCTGGATCTCGGACTTCCAGGATATTTACTTGCCGGAATTCTTCACGCCCGAAGAGAGACGCGCGAAAAGCGCGAACAACGCCCATACGGCGGCGACGGCGCAGGCGATCGTCCTCAGCAGCGCGGACGCGCACGCGGATTTTTGCCGCCTGTTCCCGGAAGAAGCGCACAAGGCCCGCATCCTGCGCTTTGTCGCGGATATTCCTCCCGAATCCGTGCTGCCGCCCGGCGACGCCGTATTGAGGGAATACGATATTTCCGAACCCTACTTTCACGTCCCGAATCAGTTGTGGGCGCACAAAAACCACCGCTTGATCCTCGACGCGCTGCTCCGCCTCAAAAAAGACGGGCTTTGTCCGCTGGTCGTCAGTACGGGGCTGATGTCGGACAGCCGGGACCCGGCGTTCCCGGAGCGGCTTCTGGACGCGGTGCGCGCCGCCGGTTTTTCCGAGCGTTTCCGCTTTCTCGGCCTCGTCCCTTTCGCGCACCTTGCCGTACTCATGCGCAAAAGCCTTGCGCTCATCAATCCTTCGCGCTTCGAGGGCTGGAGCACGACGGTCGAGGAAGCCAAGAGCCTCGGCAAGCGGATTCTTCTGTCGAGTTTGGACGTCCACAGGGAACAAGCGCCGCCGCGCGGACTTTTTTTCGACACGGACGACGCGGAAGGCCTCGCCGAGCGCATGCGCGCGGTACTTGGCGAATACGACCCCGAAATCGAACGCGCGGCGACGGAAGAAGCCTGCGCGCTTCTGCCCGGTCGTTTGCGGGCGTACGGAGAAGCCTACGAGGAACTCGCGCTCTCGGTGATCACTGGGAGCGCGAAATCTTGATCTATATTTCAGGGAATTCCTGTGTGTAAAAAGTATCCACAAAAAGGCGTAATGCAATGAAAGAATGGGAAGTTGTCATTGGGATCGAGACGCACGCGCGCTTATCGACGCGGTCGAAAATATTTTCGGGAAGTTCGGAACACTTCGGCGCGGAGCCGAATGTGCAGGCGAACGCCGTCGATATCGCTCTTCCGGGTGTTCTGCCGGTACTGAACAAGGCCGCGGTTGAATGCGCCATCCGCTTCGGCCTCGCGGTCGAAGGCGAAGTCGCGCCCAAGTCGGTTTTCGCGCGCAAGAATTATTTTTATCCCGACCTCCCGAAAGGTTACCAGATCAGCCAGTACGAATTGCCGGTCGTCGTCGGCGGAAAGCTGAAACTCTCGCTCGGCGAAGGCGAGAACGCGAAAGAAAAAACGATCCGCCTGACACGCGCCCACCTCGAAGAGGACGCGGGAAAGTCTCTCCACGAGGATTTCAGCGGGAAGTCCGGCATCGACCTCAACCGCGCGGGTACGTCTTTACTCGAAATCGTGACCGAGCCGGACATGCGATCGTCGGCGGAGGCGGTCGCCTACGCGCGCGCGCTGCACGCGCTCGTCTGCTGGATCGGCATTTGCGACGGCAATATGCAGGAAGGTTCGTTCCGCTGCGACGCCAACGTCTCGGTCCGGCCGGCCGGAAGCGAGACGCTCGGAACGCGGCGCGAAATCAAGAACCTCAATTCCTTCCGCTTCATGCAGCAGGCGATCGACTTTGAGGTTCGATGGCAGATCGAGACGATCGAGGGCGGCGGGCGCGTCGAACAGGCGACGGTGCTTTTCGACCCGGAGACCGGAGAAACGCGCGCGATGCGCAGCAAGGAGGACGCGCACGACTACCGCTACTTTCCCGACCCCGACCTTCTTCCGCTGAAGATCGGCCGGGAATGGGTCGACGAGACGCGCGCGCGGATGCCGGAATTGCCCGACGTCAGAAAGCGGCGCTTCATGAAGGACTACGGACTCTCCGCTTACGACGCGACGACGCTGACCTCCGCATTGGAGTTCGCCGATTATTTTGAGCGTTGCGTCGAAGCCGCGGGAAAAAACGCGGCCAAGCCCTGCGCCAACTGGATCATGGTCGATCTCGCCGCGCGCCTGAACAGAGAAAACCTGGGTATCGCCAATGCGCTCGTTTCCGCACAGCAACTCGGCGGCCTCGTCGCGCGCATCGTCGACGCAACGATTTCCAACAATATCGCCAAAAAGGTTTTCGAGGCGCTCTGGAACGGTGAAGGGAATTCGGCGGACGAAATCATCGAAAAGCGCGGGCTGAGGCAGATCACCGACACCGGCGCGATCGAGGCGCTCGTCGACGCGGTCCTGGCGTCCAACGTGGCGATGGTCGCCGAATTCAGGTCAGGCAAGGAAAAGGCTTTCAACGCCCTCGTGGGGCAGGCGATGAAAGCTGCCAAGGGGAAAGCCAACCCGCAACAAGTCAGCGAATTGCTGCGGGAAAGGTTGGTGAACCCGTCGTAGACCGTTCCGTTTCGGAGCGTCGACGGCCTTCTTCAGGGAACAGCGGGCGCCGTCGGCGCGGGAGAACCCGCCGGCGCAGTGGAACCCGTCGGAGCGGGAGAACCCGCCGGGGAAGGCGAAGCTTCCGGCGCGGAGGAAGCCGCCGGGGCGCCGGAACGCACGGGGGGAGGCTTTACGGTGCTCAGCGCCTGCTGGCGCTTGATTTCCCGATAGCGCTGGAGGTCTTGATCGTATTTCGCCCGGATGATCGCCACTTCGCTTTGCCGCGTCACGATGACCTGTTCTTGGAGCTGAATTTCCTGCTCGGCGTTTTCGATGCCTTTCAGGACTTCGGGCGGCGGACTTCCCTTGCCTTTGTGAAGCGCGGCTTCGGCAGCGAATTTATCGCGGCGCGCGCGAAATTCCGAAATCCGCCCTTCGGCGTTGCTGATCGCTTTCCTGACGTCGGCCAGCGAAGCCTCGCGCATCAGTTCGATGTCGTTTTCCGCGCTATACGTCGCCAGCAAGGCCGCGTCCTTGCGCTGCTGCTCTT
Organism: Accumulibacter sp.; assembly: GCA_031264825.1. Taxonomy (GTDB): domain Bacteria; phylum Pseudomonadota; class Gammaproteobacteria; order Burkholderiales; family Rhodocyclaceae; genus Propionivibrio. Next base: position 3,493 of record JAISDL010000136.1, read on the forward strand.
TGCGCTGCTCTTCGAGTTGCCTGCGCTGTTCTTCCTCGAGAGCGATCTGCGCGCGCTGTTCGGGCGTCAGCGGCGCGTCGACGTGGCGGACGGTCATGCCGTTTCCGCCCAGCTCGCGGTACGCCCGACCGTAACACGCCGCGGGAAGAATATCGCCGCAGGTCTGTTTCCCGGTGGCGTCGTTGCAACAAAAGAACCTCCCGGCAGCGACGGCGCTACCGCACCATTGCCCCGCGAAAGCGATGAAAAGGATGGATTTAATCAAGGTTTTCAATGCCGTACTCCTGGCGGTAGCGGAGAATCCGCGTCTCATGGGTTTTGAAATCGGGGTGACCGCGCAGATACGCCGTCAGATCGTCGAGCGTGGCGATCGCCACGACGGGGACGCCGAAATCACGTTGGACTTCCTGCACGGCGGAAAGTTCGCGCGTCCCGCGCTCCATGCGGTCGAGCGCGATGACCACGCCGCAGGGCGTCGCCCCCGCCGCACGGATCAGGTCGATCGATTCACGCACCGACGTGCCGGCGGAAATCACGTCGTCTATGATCAGCACGTTCCCGGAAAGCGGCGCGCCGATGAGCATCCCGCCTTCGCCGTGATCCTTGGCCTCCTTGCGGTTGAAGGCGTACGGCAGGTTCTTCCCGGATCGGGCGAGCGCCATCGCGCACCCGACGACGAGCGGAATGCCTTTGTACGCCGGCCCGAACAGGGCGTCTACCGGAATCCCGCTATCCAGAACGGCTCTGGCGTAGAATTGCGACAGGCGGTCGAGCCTTTGACCGTCGTTGAACAGGCCGGCGTTGAAGAAATAAGGCGAGAGGCGCCCGGATTTGATTTTGAATTCGCCAAACCTGAGCACCTTGCTCGCGAGGATGAATTCGATGAATTCGAGATGAAAATCCATAACGCGACGCGAAAAATATCATTTGAAACGAGGCTATCATACTACAAGTCGTTAATTTCAATCTCAATGGAATCCGCTCGGCATGGAAAAAAGGCTTTTTCGAGTGGTTTGGCGGTCAAAAAGCCGACATTCTCTGCCTGCAGGAACTCAAGGCGCAATACGCCGACCTGTCGGCGGAAATGCGTGCGCCGCCGGGTTTCAACGCGTTTTACCTTCCGGCGCAAAGGAAGGGCTATAGCGGCGTCGCCCTCTGGTGCAAGCGCGCGCCCGACGCCGTGGTCGAAGGCCTCGGCAACGCCGAGTTCGACGCGGAGGGGCGTTGCCTGCGCGCCGACTTCGGCGCTCTTTCGGTCGTCTCGCTTTACCTGCCTTCTGGGTCGAGTTCGCCCGACCGCCAAGCGGCCAAGTTCCGTTTCATGGAAGTCTTTCCCTCCTACCTCGACACGCTCGCAAGAGACGGGCGCGAGGTCATCGTCTGCGGCGACTGGAATATCGCGCACCGGGAAATCGACCTCAAAAACTGGAAGAGCAACCAGAAAAATTCCGGTTTTCTACCCGAAGAAAGGGCGTGGGTCGACGACCTCCTGAACGGGGGAATCTGGCGCGACGTCTACCGGCGTCTGTACCCGGACGCGACCGGCGTGGGCTATACGTGGTGGTCCAATCGAGGTCAGGCGTGGGCCAAAAACGTCGGGTGGCGCCTGGACTACCAACTGGCGACGGCGGGCGTCGCCAAGACGGCGGTTCGCGCCGAGGTCTATAAGGGCGCGCGCTTCAGCGATCACGCGCCTTTGTGCGTCGATTACGATTATTCACTTTGACGTTTCGACGCCGCGCTTTATGCTTTTTTGTAGACTTCGCTGCCCGAATCCCTGAATTCCTTCGCCTTCGCCTCCAGCCCCAGCGCGTGCGCCCTGCCTTCGTCGATACCCTGTGCGGCGGCGAAGTCGCGCACTTCCTGAGAAATTTTCATCGAGCAGAAATGCGGGCCGCACATCGAGCAAAAGTGGACGCGCAGAGCGGATTCGCTCGGGAGCGTTTCGTCGTGGAAAGCCTTCGCCCTCTCCGGGTCGAGTCCCAGCGAGAATTGATCGTCCCAGCGGAATTCGAAGCGCGCCTTCGATAGCGCGTTGTCGCGGAGCTGCGCGCCGGGATGACCCTTCGCAAGGTCGGCGGCGTGCGCGGCGAGCTTGTATGTGATGATCCCCTCTTTCACGTCGTCTTTGTTCGGCAGACCGAGGTGCTCTTTCGGCGTCACGTAGCAAAGCATCGCCGCGCCGTACCAGCCGATCATCGCCGCGCCGATGGCGCTGGTGATGTGGTCGAAACCCGGCGCGATGTCGGTCGTCAGCGGTCCCAGCGTATAAAAAGGCGCTTCCTTGCAATACTCGAGTTGCAGACGCATGTTTTCCTCGATCAAATGCATCGGAACGTGCCCCGGCCCTTCGATGAAAGTCTGGCAGTCGTGCTTCCACGCGAGGTCGGTGAGTTCGCCGAGCGTTTTCAGTTCGGCGAACTGCGCTTCGTCGTTCGCGTCGTGGATCGACCCGGGGCGCAACCCGTCGCCCAGGCTGAACGCCACGTCGTAGGCGTTCATGATTTCGCAGATTTCCTCGAAATGCGTATAAAGAAAATTTTCCTTGTGGTGCGCGAGACACCAGCGCGCCATGATCGCGCCGCCGCGTGAGACGATCCCCGTCATGCGGCGCGCCGTGAGCGGAACGTGACGCAGCAGGACGCCGGCGTGCAGGGTGAAATAATCGACGCCCTGCTCGGCCTGTTCGAGCAAGGTATCGCGGAAAATCTCCCACGTCAGTTCCTCGGCCTTTCCGTCGACTTTTTCGAGCGCTTGGTAAATCGGTACCGTGCCGATCGGCACGGGGCTGTTGCGAATGATCCATTCGCGCGTTTCGTGGATGTTCTTTCCGGTCGAAAGGTCCATCACGGTATCGCTGCCCCAGCGGATCGCCCAGAGCATTTTTTCGACTTCTTCACGAATCGACGATCCCAGCGCCGAATTGCCGATATTCGCGTTGATTTTCGTCAGGAAATTGCGGCCGATGATCATCGGTTCGGCTTCGGGGTGATTGATGTTCGCCGGGACGACGGCGCGGCCGCGCGCGATTTCGGAACGCACGAATTCCGGCGTGATCTCGTCGGGAATCGAAGCGCCGAAGTTTTTTCCGGCGTGGCAAAAGCGCAGCGCGTCCGCGGCACCTGTGTCTTTCAGCGATTCCAGATACGCGCGGCGGCGGTTGTTTTCCCGGATTGCGACGAACTCCATCTCCGGCGTGACAACGCCGCGCCGGGCATAGTACATCTGGCTGACCTTCCGTCCCGGTCGGGCGCGCAGCGCATTTCGGAGCAACTTGGGGAAGCGCAGCGCGTCGAGCGCGGGGTCGGTCGCGCGCGCGCGCCCGAACGCGGAACTCAATTCGGGCAATTCCTCGACGTCGCCGCGCTCGGCGATCCACCCTGCGCGCAACGCGGGCAATCCGCGGCGGATGTCGATCTTCGCATCCGGGTCGGTATAGGGTCCCGAACAGTCGTAGACGAAGACCGGCGGGTTCGGCGCGTCGCCCGACGCCCCCGGGGTCGGAGACTGCGAAATCTCGCGCATCGGTACGCGAATGTCCGGACGGCTTCCCTCGACGTAAATCTTGCGGGAATTCGGCAGCGGGGAAACGGCAACCTCTTCCACGCGATCCGCCGTCGCGATGGGAACAGCCTGGGCACGACGCATGACGCTCCTTCCAAAAAAGGCAAGGCCGATCGAGGAAAACCGAAAGCTTCGTCGATTCGTTTCCCTACGACGGCACGACCCGTACAGGTTCAAGGGGACTCTCTTAAGCCGCGCGTTCGACGGCTGCACCCCCAACTGAAAAGAAGGTAATGGAAATGCCCGTTTTAAGCAAGGTTCAAGAGCGCGTCGGCACCCTTGGCAGGGTACAATTTTGCCAAAAGGGCGTTTCCATTCGATTCTCTCGATCTTCATTCAACGAAAACTCTGGGAAGCGGAATCATGCACATACACATTCTCGGCGTCTGTGGAACCTTCATGGGCGGGATCGCGCAGTTGGCGCGTTCGGCGGGGCATCGCGTCACGGGATGCGACGCCGCGATCTATCCGCCGATGAGCGACCAGATCAAAGCCGCCGGGATCGACCCGATCGAAGGTTACGACCCCGCTCAAATCCGCCTTCGTCCCGACCGTTTCGTCATAGGAAACGCGATTTCGAGGGGCAACCCCCTGCTTGAAGAAATTCTCGACCGGGGTCTGCCCTACGTCTCCGGGCCGCAATGGCTCGCGGACGCTCTCCTCAAGCGACACCACGTCGTGGCGGTCGCCGGAACGCACGGGAAAACGACGACGGCGGCGATGCTCGCGTGGATTCTGGAAGACGCCGGACTGAAGCCGGGTTTCCTGATCGGCGGCGTGCCGATCAACTTCGGCGTTTCGGCGCGCCTGACGCAAGACGCTTCCGGGGTCTTCGTCATCGAGGGCGACGAATACGATACGGCGTTTTTCGACAAGCGCTCGAAATTCATCCATTACCGCCCGCGAACGGCGATTTTGAATAATCTGGAATTCGACCACGCCGACATTTTCGCCGACCTGGCGGCGATCGAGACGCAATTCCACCACCTCGTGCGAACCTTGCCGCGCAACGGACTCATCGTAAGCAACGCGTCCGAAAAAAGCCTCGAGCGCGTACTCGAGCGCGGCTGCTGGACGCCGGTCGAGCGATTCAACGACCCCGCGGGCTGGCGTATGGAGGGCGAAGACGCTAAAAGGGCGCTGCGCCTGATGAATGGGGAAGCCCTCGTCGGAGAAGCGCTCTGGAATCTGAGCGGCGGACACAATCGGTCGAACGCCGTCGCCGCGCTGCTCGCGGCCCGCCACGTCGGCGTGCCGATCGAACGGGGGCTTGACGCCCTGTCGCGCTTCGAAAGCGTCAAGCGCCGCATGGAACTTCGCGGGACGGTTCGGGGGATCGACGTCTTCGACGATTTCGCGCACCACCCGACGGCGATCGCGGCGACCCTGGCCGGGCTGCGCCGACGCATCGGTCGTAACGGGCGCGCGGCGCGGATACTCGCCGTCGTCGAGCCGCGTTCGAACACGATGAAACTCGGTGTCATAAAATCGCAACTCCCGGCGAGCCTGGCCGACGCCGACCGCGTTTTCTGCTACGCGAACCAGCTTCCCTGGGACGCCGCGTCAACGCTCGCGCCTCTCGGCGACAAAGCCGTCGTCACGGACAGCATCGAAAATCTCGTCGACGAAATCGTCGCGTCGGCCCGCCCCGGCGACCGGATTCTGGTCATGAGCAACGGCGGGTTCGGCGGAATTCACGAAAAACTGCTGGACGCGCTCGCAAAAACCCCCGACGCCGGCACACCGCCCGATTGATCAATCCTTGCGCGCTTCGGCCTCGAGCGCCGCGCGTACCGCCGGACGGCCGGCAACGCGATTCCTGAAATCGACGAGCGACGGAAAGACCGAAAGGTCGATTCCCAGGAAGGGACACCAGCCGGATACGGTAAAGAGGTAGGCGTCGGCGACGGTGAATTGACCTCCCAGGAGAAAGTCGCTTTTCTCGAGCGCGGCGGCGGCGTATCCGTAGCGGGAAATCAGCGCCTTGCGCGCGCTCGCCTTGTATTCCTCCGGCGTATTCTTCGAGAACAGCGCGCCGCCGCCCTTGTGGATTTCCGAATTGATGAAGGTCAGCCATTCGATCAGGCGATACCGCTCAAAAGTCCCGAAACGCGGCGCGAGGCCCGATTCGGGTTTCAAGTCCGCGACGTACTGGACGATCGCCACTCCTTCGCTCAAACGCGACCCGTCATCGAGTTCGAGCAACGGCACGTAACCCTTCGGGTTGATGTCCATGAAGTCCCCGCCGTCCGGCAAGGTATGCGTGGACAGGTCGACGCGCACGAGGTCGAAATCCAGCCCGGCCTCGCGCAAAACGATGTGCGGAGAAAGCGAGCACGCGCCCGGACAATAGTAAAGTTTCATTTTGCGCTCCATAGAGAAATCGGAAAGTCGAAAAACCGGCGCCAAAAGCGCCGTTGAAATTCCATGCGAATCCGCGCTGCAATGCGCGCTCCGCTTTCGAGGGGGCGCTTTGCCGCGCTTTCCGGGATTATAATTTGCCGGAATGACTCCGGAGCAACCGGAATCGACAAAAATCAACCCTTCGGAGCGTCATCATGATCCTGGGCCGCCTGTCCGACCTCGCAAGTCACGAAAAGATTCTTCCTCCTGTGGTTTTCCGCGCGCTGAAGACGATTCATTCGATCGACCCGAAAAGCGCCGCGACCGGGCGTTTTCCGATCGAAGGCGAAAAACTGTATTACACGCTGGAAGACCGGCCGATGCGCACCGAAAAGGAACACCGCGCGGAAGCGCATAAGCTCTACGCGGACATACACCTTCCGCTGAGTTCGAGCGAGCGCTTCGGATTCGCCCTGCCGCAACCGGGTCTGCCGATCGTCGAAGACCTGACCGAAGCGCGCGACCTGGCGTTCTACGCCGACCCGGCCAACGAAGCCTTTCTCATCGCCGACCCGGGAAGTTATCTCGTCTTTCTGCCCGGAGAACTCCACCGCCCGTGTCTCGCCGTGACCGAACCGGGGAGCATACGCAAGATCGTCATCAAGATTCATGCCGACCTGCTGGGTTTACCGGTGTGATTCCTCGTCCCTGATCGACTCGCCTTGCCGTACCGCTTGCGCTATGAAGCGGCTCGGCATCGAGGCATGAACGAACTGAAAAAGAAATGAAAACGCCGCGACTGTCCGGCAAAGCGGCGTTTCTGCGTCCTGCGTGAATCAAAAAAACGGCCGACGGTCAAGGGGAGAGAGTGAGGGAGGTCCGCCGGCCGCCGCTTCAAAAACCTCAGTCTTTACGGATCGTCTTGCCTTTTTGGCGGTCGGAGCGCTTGCCGTGGCGGTTTATCGGACGCTTGTGGTCGTACCCGTCCTTAAAGAAAACACGAACCTTTTCCTTTTGTTCGGCGCTGAGCGAGTCATAAACCTTCAGGAGACGTTCGCGTTCTTCAAGATGAAACTTTTGCGATTGGTCGCGGAATTCGTCCATGCGCTTCAAAATCGCGCGCGCGTCGGCGTTCGGCTGGTCGAGCAGGCCCTTGATTTCCTCGCGGTGCTTGCGGAAGGCCTCGCGCATCGCCTTCCCGCTCTCTTTGCGCGCGTCCATCGCTTCTTTCCACGAGGCTTCCTGCTTCTCGTCGAGTTTCAATTCGTCGTGCAGACGCTTCAGCCCTTTGAATCCCGGATGTCGCCCGCGCCCGCCGTCGCGCTCGACCCTGCCGGGTTCTTCGCGCCGGGGTTCCGCGAAAGCGCCGCCCACGAGTCCGAGCGAGAGCAGGAGGGCCAGCGCCGCGCGTTGGATGGAGAATGAATTTTTCATGATTATGGCTCCTTTCAGATCAAAAAAAGAATTGCTGTTTCCGACGGCGCCATTGTCGGCCTTCGGCGTCGCTTTCTTATTGCAAAAGCTTTTCCGGGCGGGCTTGTAAATTGCAAATTATTTCAGATTCCGTCTGTCGCGCATTCGGCGAATAAAATACATCATTATGGTCGACGCTCTGGAAATCGCGCTTTTACGCGCACAGGCAAGACGCGTCGGCAAGGCGGTTTGATTCCGTTTCCAGTTCGTTCATACTTTGATGCCGAGCCGTAGACAGTACCCGTGTCCCGCAAGGCGAGTCGACGTTGGTAGGGACGAACTGGAAACGGAATGAACAGTATCCTTTCGATATTCTCATCAAGGCGCGCCATGAAAAAAATACTTCTCGTTGACGACGACCCGGAGCTTCGGCAACTTCTGGCAACCTACCTCGGACGCCAGGGCTTCGACACGCTTTTGCTGCCCGAAACCCGCCAGCTCGACGCCTATCTGGAACGCTTTCAGCCGCATCTTCTGATACTCGACCTCATGCTGCCCGGTGAAGACGGTCTGACCGCGTGCCGGCGCCTTCGCGCGCGAGGAGAAACGATCCCGATCATCATGCTGACGGCGCGCGACGAACCCGCCGACCGTGTCATCGGCCTCGGAATCGGCGCCGACGACTATCTCGGAAAGCCCTTCGACCCGCGCGAACTCGTCGCGCGGATCGAGGCCGTGCTGCGCCGGGGCGCGCAGCCTTCCTCGGCGCCCGACCCGAAAGGCGGACTCGTTCGCTTCGGGCCGTGGACGCTCGACCGCGCGGCGCGGCTTTTGACCCGCAGCGACAAGAGCGTGGCCTTGACGACCGGAGAATTCGCCCTGCTCAACGCGCTCATCGCCAACGCGAACCGCCCGATGAAGCGCGAACGCCTGCTCGAACTCACACGTGGCGACGAAAACGAATCTTTCGACCGCGCCATCGACGTGCAGATGCACCGCTTGCGCCGCCTGATCGAGGACGACCCGTCGCATCCGCGCTACCTGCAAACCGTCTGGGGGGTCGGCTACGTTTTCGTCCCCGACCGCGAGAAATACGCTGAAGAATGAAACTGAAATTCATCCCCGCGTCGCTCGCAACGCGCACGATACTTCTGATCGTCGCGGTCGTCACGATCGCCGAAATCACGACGCTGTCGCTCTATTCGCGTCATCGCAGGGCGATGCACTCGCGCCAGATCGTTCAGATCGTCGGGAGCCAGATCCTCATTTTGCAATCGCTCCTGCCGAGTCTCGACGAAAAAACGCGCCAGCGCCTCATCGCCGCGAACGAGGGCGAGCAGTGGCTGAAACTGCGCCCGGACGACGACAGTGTCCCGCAACACGAACCGACCTTCGGCTTCGCGCGCCGCCTCGCGGCCAACCTGAAAATGATTCTCGGCCACGATTTCAAACTCCGCCACGAGGGGCCGGGTAGCCACACCGGCGTATGGATAGGTTTTTCCGCGGGTGGGGAAAACTGGTGGCTGATCCTGCCGTCGATGCGTTTCGCGCCGCAGGAGCTTCCTTCCGACCTCTGGCTGCGCTTAGGCGGCGCGCTCACGCTTCTCGTCGTCATCGCCGTGCTTTTCGTCCGGGGGATCGTCGCTTCGCTCGCGCGCTTAGGCGAGGCCGTCACGGCGACCGGCGGCGGCCGCGCGCGCGCCGTCGTCCCCGAAGGCCCGAAAGAAGTCCAACTCCTCGCCGTGCGCTACAACACGATGATCCAGAAGCTGGCGGAAGCCGAGTCGGAGCGGCGCGAAATGCTCGCCGGCCTGACGCACGACCTGCGCGCGCCGCTTGCGCGGCTGCGCGTCCGTCTGGCGCTGCTCGAAAACGACGCCGAACGCGTCGGTCTGTCGCGCGATACCGACGATATGGAGCGCATCGTCAGCCAATGCCTCGGCTTTTTGCAAAGCGAGACGATCGACCGCGCGACGATTCCTCCGCTGCCCTTCGCCGACGCCGTCAGCAACGAGGTCGCGCGCTGCCAGGAAATGGGGTGTGAAATCAGTATGCGCGTCGCCGAAAACGCCGTCGCAAGCCGGGTCGCCATCTCGCCGAGCGACCTTCAGCGCCTGCTCGACAATCTGATCAACAACGCTTTTCAGCACGGGCGTCCCCCCGTCGAGGTTTTCCTGCACGCTGAAAGCACCGGTCGCGTCACGCTCGAAGTCGCCGACCACGGACAGGGAATCGCCGCCGAGCAACGCGCCCGCGTCTTCGAAGCCTTCGCGCAGATCAACCCGGCGCGCGCGACGCGCGGTCACTGCGGGCTGGGGCTTGCGATCGTGCAGCGGATCGTCTTGGCCTGCGGCGGCGAGGTCGCGCTCAAAGACACCGAAAACGGCGGCTTAACCGTCGTTCTCGGTTTTCCCGCCGCCGGCGCCGCTTAAGGCGCCGCTGACGCGGTAGTACATCCACCCCGAAATCGTCCCCAAGAGCAAAAAACCGCCCATGCCGAACGCGAGCGTGCGCGTCGACCCCCAGAACATCGGCGCGATCACGCCGGATACGAGTCCGTTGAAAATCGACTGCAGGAACATCTGGCACGACGAGGCCATCCCGCGCTGATCCGGGAACGGGTCGAGCGCCAGAAGCGTCAGGCTCGGCATCGACAGCGACATTCCAAGCGTATAGATCGGGATCGGCAGGATATTCCAGGGCAGCGCGGGCGCGCGGAAAACGCAGAGGACGACGTTGAAGACGACGGCGACGCCCATCAGGCAAAACCCGCGAAGGATCGTCTGCTTTTGCGTCAGCTTTCCGGCGTAGCGCCCGGAAAGCCAGGAGCCGGTCAAAAGCCCCAGCATCGACGGGCCGAAAAGCCAGAGGAATTCGGTCTCCGAAACCCCCAGGTGCCTGATCAGAAAAACCGGGGCCGACATGATGTACAGGAAAAGTCCGGCAAAATTGAAGGTGAGCGCGCCGCAGGCCAAGAGAAAAACGGGCGTCGTCAGCACTTTCCGGTACGCGCCGGCGAGGTAATCGAAGCTCAGGCTTTGCCGGGACTTCTTCGGCAAGGTCTCGGGAAGCAGCCGCCAGCAGGCCAGCCAGAGCAAACAGGTCATCAAGACCAGGAAGACGAATACCGACCGCCATCCGTACCAGACCTGCAAACGCCCACCGATCAGCGGCGCGAGCGCCGGCGCGATGGCGAACATCATTGCAATGCTGGAAATCAGGCGCTGCGCCTGCGGCCCGTCGAAAAGGTCTCTGACGATCGCGCGGCTGATGACGATCCCCGCGCC
>JAISDL010000170.1 GCA_031264825.1 Accumulibacter sp.
GTCACGTTGGGCTCGGGGTCCATACCGCCAAAATTAGGCACGACCTCTACCCCCTCCTTCTACCCCTTAGTTTCTTTCATTATCGGGGGTGCTCGCAACTATCATGACCGTTGGGCTGAACGAATGTGAAGCCCAACGATCGCGGGGTGGTATGAAAAAGCGTACAGTTTGGAATGAGCCTCCTTTGAAAACCATTCTACCGTAGGGGCTACCCTCATTCCTGCGCATGCGGAACGTTGGGCTTTGCTTCGCGCAGCCCAACCTATACCCGCCGGTCGGTTTTCATCTGATTCCTGATCCCTGATACCTGATACCTGACGAGGCCGAAGGCCGCCCTGTCCTCTGTCATCTGTCTTCTGATAGCGAAAAGGAATAAAATGCTTGGATGCTGATCCTCGGGATTGAATCCTCGTGCGACGAAACCGGCGTCGCGCTTTTCGACGCGGCGGGCGAAGGGCATCTCCTTTGCCACGCCCTGCACACGCAGATCGCCCTGCACCGCGCCTACGGGGGCGTCGTCCCCGAACTCGCCTCGCGCGACCACATCCGGCGCGTTCTTCCCCTGTTTCGCAAGGTGCTCAAAGACAGCGGACGGAAAGCGGCGGACATCGACGCGGTCGCCTACACGCAAGGCCCCGGCCTCGCGGGCGCCTTGCTCGTCGGCGCGGCTTTTGCCGAAGGACTCGCGTTCTCGCTCGGCGTTCCGCTCGTCCCTGTGCACCATCTCGAAGGGCATCTGCTCTCCCCGCTCCTCTCTCAAAACGCGCCCGCCTTCCCCTTCGTCGCGCTCCTCGTCTCCGGGGGGCATACGCAGTTGATGCGCGTCGAGGGTGTCGGACGCTACGCGCTCCTCGGAGAGACGCTCGACGACGCGGCGGGCGAGGCCTTCGACAAGACGGCGAAACTGCTCGGACTGCCTTACCCCGGCGGCGCGGCGCTCTCGGAACTCGCCGAACACGGGCGCCCCGGGCGCGTTCGCTTTCCGCGCCCGATGCTGCGCTCGAAAGACCTGAACTTCAGCTTCAGCGGACTCAAGACGGCCGCGTTGCTCAAAGTTCAGGCGCTTCGGGATTCCGCAGATAAAAACCCTGCGGGAGAAATGCAAAAAAACGAAGGGGCGGAAGGAGCGGGGGGCGCTGACGACATCACGCGCGCCGACATCGCGCGCGGTTTTCAGGACGCGGTCGTCGACGTGCTCGTCGATAAATCGGTACGCGCCTTGAAGAACTGCGGCTTGGAGCGACTCGTCGTCGCGGGCGGCGTCGGCGCGAACCGCGAATTGCGCCGGCGCCTCGACCAAGTCGCGCGCGGCTTCACGGTCTTTTATCCCGAACTCGAATACTGCACCGACAACGGCGCGATGATCGCGCTCGCCGGCGCGCTCCGCTTCCGGGAAGGGCTTTCGATCATCCCGCCGGGCGGAGGCTTCTCGGTAAAACCCCGCTGGCCGCTCGATAGCGCGCCTCTGGAACCTGGCTCGCCGTGCTCAGCGGCGGCATAGGTTGGGGTGAGCGAAGCGATGCCCAACACAGCGGCGGATAAAATGACAGCAGAGGTATGGATTGGGCTGAACGAAGGGGGGGCAGAACGATCGCGGGACGGTAAGTCACATCCTTCTCCATGTCATCACACTTTCTGACTTTTCGGTAAGTATCGGGACGGTACACACCTCTATGGCGCTTTTTATTTTATGATAGAGCCTGAAAATAAAATAACCGACGAACTTATTTTAGGATTCCCGTGAAACGCTCCCTGCAAGGCCACACTCTATCCATCAGCACGGTAGGTGAAAGGGCAAAAGCTTTTGTGCCGGACCCCTTGCCTCCGAAACCGCCGATCGAGTGGTCGCCGGAACTGCTGGCCGCTTTTGACGCCGCGCTGCTCGCTCTCGGGCGGCTCGACGCCGCATCGACGATGCTGCCAAGCGCGCCGCTCTTTCTTTACACGACTATCCGCAAAGAGGCCGTGCTTTCCTCGATGATCGAAGGGACGCAATCGTCGATCTCTGACCTGTTGCTGTACGAAATCTCCCAGGTACCCGGTGCTCCGCTGGCGGACGTACGGGAAGTGAGCAATTACGTCGCTGCGCTGGACTATGGCCTGAAACGCTTGGCCGAGGGCTTTCCTCTTTCGCTGCGCCTGTTCCGTGAAATACACGGCGTTCTGTTGGCCGAAGGTCGTGGACGGTACGCGGCTCCGGGGGAGTTTCGGCGCAGTCAGAACTGGGTAGGCGGCACGCGTCCGGGCAACGCGTCTTTCGTGCCGCCACCCCCTCAAAGCATGCTGGAATGCCTGAGCGACTTGGAAAAGTTCCTGCACGACATACCACAGGCGACGCCGCCGCTTTTGAAGGCGGCCTTGACGCACGTCCAGTTTGAAACGATTCACCCCTTCCTTGACGGTAACGGGCGTTTGGGTCGTCTGCTGATTCCGCTCATCCTGTACGAAAACGGAGTCTTGCGAAAACCCGTGCTCACCTTGAGCCTCTATTTCAAGGAACACCGGCAATATTATTATGAACTGCTGAACGGTGTCCGCGTGACCGGCGATTGGGAAGCGTGGCTGCTGTTTTTTGCCGAAGCAGTCGCCGCGACCGCTGCTCAGGGCGTGGAGTCGATCGGCAAACTGTCGAAAATAGCGGAAGACGACGCGACGCGCATTGCGGGGCTTGGCCGCGCCGCGCCTTCCGCCGAGCGAATACATGCCGCGCTGCTGGAACGCCCCATCGTTACCGCCGCTTGGCTTTCCGAAAAGACCGGCTTGACCGTGGCGACGGTGAACAAAACTCTGGCGAAACTGGAGAAGACGGGTGTCGTGCGACAAATGAACGACGGCAAGCGCAACCGGCTCTTCGTCTATGCGCAGTACATGGATATTCTGAATGCCGAAAGTCGGTGAGGTACTTCGCACAAGCCTTGAATTCGCATTCGATCCGCTATCGCCTCACACCTGCGTCCCGCGTCTTGTAGCTTTTGTAACATCGCGTTACAATCCGTCGAATTCATATAAGGTTCCTGCGCATGTGCCATGACAATGGTTTTAACTCTGAGGTAATGATCGCGATGCGTATCTCTGGCACGTTATTTGCTACACACACACACACACAC
>JAISDL010000205.1 GCA_031264825.1 Accumulibacter sp.
CGGGATAGCAACCTTTGGTAAAGCTGACGCCGCCGATTTTTTCGAAGCCGAGCATTTGCGGAACGAATTTTTCTTCGGTCGCTTCGGTGATCCACGGGATTCCGGCGCGGATGTCGAGCCACCGCCACGCGCTTGAGCCGACCGGCGTCGCTTTTCCGGCGAGTTTTTTCCAGACTTCCTCTGCGGCGATCTCCTCAAGCACCGCGATGTAACGCCGATCCTCAAGGCGGATGAGCGTTCCGCCGTCGAATTTCGCCGTCCCGGTCGAGGGGACGGGCAGGGCGGCGGCGCGGAGGACTTCGGGCGCGTCTGGCCCGGAAACGCCGACGAGCACGACGGCGTCCGATTCGTCCGATTCGTCGGATAGCTCGACTTTCGAGCGCAGAACATACATCCGCAAACGCTTTATCGTCGTTGCGAGCAGGTCGGCGGAGAGCAGGGCGCGGTAAGCGCCCCGATCCCGGTAAAGGATGAAATTCGCAAGCATCCGCCCTTTGGGCGAACACCACGCGGAATACTGAAAGGCGTCGGCGCCGAGACTTTCAACGTCGCTTGTGAACAGACTGTGCAGATAGGTTTTCGCGTCGTCTCCGGAAAAGCCGACGACGGAAAGGTGCGTGAGCGGGGAGACGATCGTCGCGTCGCGCGCAAGTCTGCTTTCGTCGGTTTCAGAGCCGAAGACCAAGGGGGCGCCTTCTTCCACGCGCGCGCCCGCGTTTGCGAGAAATTCAAGCCAGGAAGTTTTCGACATAGTGGTCCGCGATTCTCAATTTCATCAAAGTATGAAGTCTTGAACGATTTTCAGGCCGATTTCGTACCGGAACTCCGGGAAAGCCGCATCTCGGTTATCATTCGACCTTGAATCGCTCGTGACCGGGTCGGCGCGCGTACACTGTCCGCCTTGCGTGTCACCGGCTATTCATGGAATTCATGATCGGAATTATATCCGCATCGCCGATAAACGTTTTTATTAGGAAGGAATCAGGAGAGAGAAGCCGCCGTCCAGCTTTCTTCTCCTTGCCGCGCGTTCCGACATGCGAATTTTTCTTGGATTCATCAAATGGTTTCTCACGCTCTGCCTCGTCGTCGCGCTGGCAGGAGGGTGGCTTTTTTACAAAGACGCCACGTCGCCGCTCGTTTTCGAGAAGGAGCGCGTCGATTTTCAAATCCTCCCCGGGAGCAGCCTCAAGACGGCGATCCGCGATATTTCAAACGCGGGCGTGACGCTCAACCCCTGGACTTTCCGCATTCTCGGAAAGATCATGCGCGCCGAGTCGGCGATCAAGGCGGGCAGCTACGAAATCCGTCAGGGAACGACACCGCAGGAACTCCTGGAAAAATTGACGCGCGGCGACGTTTCACAAACCGAGATCACCTTCATCGAGGGCTGGACTTTCCGCCAGATACGGGAAAGGCTCGACGCGCACCCCGACGTGCGCCACGAAACGAAAGACCTGAGCGATCAGGAGATCATGCAGCGCATCGGCGCGCCCGACGTTTTTCCCGAAGGGCGCTTCTTCCCCGACACCTACCTTTTCGTCAAGCAAAGCGCGGACATCGACGTTCTCGCGCGCGCTTTCCGGATCATGCGCGAACACCTCGACCGCGAGTGGGGCGCCCGACAAGCGGACCTGCCATACCGCGATGCCGTCGAGGCGCTGATCATGGCGTCGATCATCGAGAAAGAAACGGGACGCGAAGCGGATCGCCCGATCATCGCCGCCGTTTTCGTCAACCGCTTGCGGCAGAATATGTTGCTCCAGACCGACCCGACGGTCATCTACGGGATGGGTGAAAGTTTCGACGGCAACCTGCGCAGGCAGGATTTGACCACCGACACGCCCTATAACACTTACACGCGCGCCGGTCTGCCGCCTACGCCGATTGCGATGCCCGGTCTGGCTTCGTTGCGCGCCGCTTTGAACCCCGCGCAGAGCAGCGCGCTCTATTTCGTCGCGCGCGGCGACGGAACGAGCGAGTTCTCGAATACGCTCGAAGAGCACAATCGCGCGGTCAGCCTTTATCAGCGAAAGGGGAGGTAGGACATGGTGGGGAGTAGCGCGCGGGAAAGCGAAGAAACCGGGCAGGGCGGTAAAATCGACCGTCCGCCGACCCGTCGGGGGAAATTCATTACATTCGAGGGCATAGACGGGGCGGGCAAAAGTACGCACATCGACGCCGCGATCGATCTATTGCGCTCGGAGGGCTTCAAAGTCGTTTCCACGCGCGAGCCTGGCGGAACGCCGCTCGGAGAAAAGTTGCGTGAACTCGTTTTGCACGAGCCGATGCATCTGGAGACCGAAACGCTCTTGATGTTTGCCGCTCGGCGCGAGCACATCGTGTGCGTCATCGAGCCGGCGCTTCTACGGGGCGACTGGGTCGTCTGCGACCGTTTTACCGACGCGACTTACGCCTACCAGGGCGGGGGACGCGGACTCGACGTTGCGAAAATCGAGACGCTCGAACGCTGGGTTCATGGAAACCTGCAACCCGACCTGACTTTCTTGTTCGACCTTTCGACGACGGTCGCCCAGTGGAGAATCCAGACGCAGGGAAAGGACACCGACCGTTTTGAACAGGAGAAGGCGGATTTTCACGCGCGCGTCCGGGAAGCCTATTTATCGCGCGCGTCGCGTTTCCGCCGCTTCTGCGTCCTCGACGCCGATCAGACGCGCGATGAAATCAAGAAATTAATTGAAGAAAGCGTTTTAAGCTATTGTTCTCAATAGAAAATCAATTCAATCTCTTCAGGTCGTTATTCTTAAAGTAATTTATTAAAACAATGCTGTAACAGATTGATTTATGGATATAAACACCTTGCATTCCGAAGCCTGGGCGCGGATGAACGTATTGCGCCCGCGTCTTCCGCACGCCTTGCTGATCGCGGGGCAGCGGGGAATCGGAAAATTCGATCTCGCGTGGAAGTTCGCACAATCGATTCTGTGCGAAAAGCCGGGGGAGGATTTCTTGCCCTGCGGGAACTGCCTTCCGTGCGGCTGGTTCTTGCAAAGGAATCACCCGGACTTTCGCCTTCTTCAGCCGGAAAACGAGGAGGAGAACGACGCGCCGCCCGATGCCGAAGCCGCTGGAAAGAAAAAGCCGAGCCGGGAAATCACCGTCGATCGGGTGCGCGCGCTCGACGATTTTCTGCACATCGGCACGCACCGGCAGGGCATGCGCATCGTCCTGATTCATCCCGCCGAGGCGATGAACCGAAATGCGGCGAACTCTCTTTTGAAAGCGCTCGAAGAACCCGCGCCGGAAACGCTGTTCCTGCTCGTTTCCAGCGAATTCGCGCGCCTCTTGCCGACGATCCGCAGCCGCTGCCGGTTTTTTTCCGTCGCCTTGCCGAAGGCGGACCAATCGGTGGAATACCTGCGCCAATCGGGCGTCGAGAACGCGGAAAGCTGGTTGACGCTCGCGGGCGGCTCGCCTTTTTTGGCGAACGACCTTTCCAGGGAGGGGCACATCCTGCTGGACGCGCTGCTCGCCGAATTGCGAAAGGGCGAAAAATTCGCGCCGCTCACCGCCGCGGCGTCGATCGAGCGCATTGCCAAAGCGGACAAACGCCAGGTTACCCTGAAACGAAGCATCGAATGGCTGCAAAAATGGCTTCTCGACCTGCTTCTTTCGCGAGAAGGGTTGCTTCCGCGCTATTTTCTCGACTACGCGAAAGAAATCCGCCGATTGGCGGCGTCGATTCCCGCAGGGAAGATTGTCGCATTCTACAGAAAATCGTTAGAATACCGCTTGTTCTGTGAGCAACCGTTGAACACGCGGCTTTTTCTCGAAGAATGTTTTTTGAATTACGCCGCCTTGTTCGACGGCAAAAGGCAAAATCCCTGAATCGACGATTCAGGGGGTTTCAGTAACCGATCGCTTATCCAGATGTGCCGACCATGCCGACTTCAATGACCCCGCCGCTCGCTTTTCAGCCGATTCCCCCCCAGGCGTCGCAACCCTACCAGGCTCAAACGGCATCGGCGCCCTTTGGCGTTCCCGGCGTTCCCGGTACGTCCGACCAAGCGCAACGCGCGACGACGGTGCTGTCTTTGACGATCAAGTCGAAATCGGCGCTGTTCGCCGCTTTCATGCCTCTGTTGCTCAACGGCGGGCTTTTCATCCCGACGAGCAAGCGCTACAACCTGGGCGACGAGGTTCTCGTGATGCTGATGCTCATGGACAACCCGAATAAATTCACTTTTTCCGGTACCGTCGCGTGGATTACCCCCGCCGGCGCGCAGAACAGCAAGGTTCAGGGGATTGGGGTGCATTTCAAGGCCGATGGACCCGGGAGTACCGTCAGGAAAAAAATCGAAGGGATTTTGGGGAATCTGGTCAATTCGAGCCGACCGACGCATACCATCTGACCCCGTTTTCCGCCGTCCGCCCCCCGATGCTCGTTGACTCGCATTGCCACCTCGATTTTCCGAAACTCGCCGAAAACCTTCCGGAAGTCTTTGACTCCATGGAGAAAAACGGCGTCGGGCACCTTGCCTGCATCGGCGTTCGGCTCGAAGACTTTCCAAGGATTCTGGCGCTCGCTGAGAACGATTCGCGGATTTTTGCGTCGGTAGGGCTGCACCCTGAAGTGACCGACGGACGCGAGGCGACCGAAAAAGAACTGCTTGAGCTTGCCTCGCATCCCAAAGTCGTCGCGATCGGCGAAACAGGGCTCGATTATTACTGGCACAAGGACGCCCCCGAATGGCAGCGCGAGCGCTTCAGGACGCATATCCGCGCCGCGCGAAAGGCGCGCAAGCCCTTGGTCATTCACAACCGCAACGCAAGCGCCGATGTGCTCCGCATCCTCGCGGAAGAAAACGCCGACGAGGTCGGAGGCGTCTTCCATTGTTTTTCCGAAGACAGGGAAATCGCCCAGCGCGCGCTGGACATGGGTTTTTACATTTCGTTTTCCGGGATCGTCACGTTCAAGAACGCGCCGACGGTCAAGGGCGCCGCAAAATACGTCCCGGAAGACCGTTTCCTCGTCGAGACCGATTCGCCGTATCTTGCGCCCGTTCCTCACCGGGGGAAGAGAAACCAGCCGGCTTACGTTCGCTATGTCGCCGAAGAAATCGCTCGCCTGAGAGAAACCTCGTTTGAAAGAATCGCCGCGGCGAGCACCGAAAACTTCTTTCGACTTTTCAAGCATGCCAACCGGAGAACAGTTCGATGAAAAAGATTTTATTTGTATTGGCGTGTCTCGCGCAGACTTGCGCTTTTGCGGGAACGTACGAGGAAATGGAAGCGGCGATGAGCAAACGCGACTCGGAGAAAGCGATCGGCCTCGTTCGCCGCGGAATGGACGTCAATACCGTCGACCGGTCGGGCGATACCTTGCTGATCCAAGCCGTGCGCCAAGATATGCCCGAACTCGTCGATTTTCTGCTCGAATCGCGCGCTAGGCTGAACAGCCGGAACCGCTTCGGAGAAACGGCGCTGACGATCGCGGCTTTCAACGGAAACATCCGCGACGTGAAACGCCTTGTCGAAGCGGGCGCGGAAGTCAATCATTACGGATGGCCTCCGCTGGTTTACGCGGCGCTCAACGGCCACGCGGATGTTGTCGAGTATCTTTTGAAGTCCGGCGCGAAAATCGACGCGCAAGCCGAAAGCGGAGCGACGGCCTTGTACGCGGCGGCGCGAGTCGGACATCTCGAAGCCGTCAAAAAACTTCTCGAAAACAAGGCGAACCCGGAAATCGCCAACCAGTACAAAGAAACACCGCTCGACGTCGCGCGAAAAATGGGGCACGTTGAAATCGAGAAAATCCTGCAAAGCGCCGGGAAACAATGAAGCCGTTTCGGACGTCGGAAAGTGGGCTGAAAAATCGCTTCCGAAAAGCGCATAATTTGTATTATGTAAAGTTATAATAATACTTCGCCGCATTCTCAAATCGCTTCCCCCGAAAAGCCAAGCCATTTCAGCTTGGCTTTTTCTTTCTCCGCTCTCCGTTGACAACTTCAGGGTACTGGGTTAAAAACCCACGAAAGGAGAACCACATGTAGGCCGATGAAAAAGAGCTTCTCACCAAGGAAAATCTTGAACTCCAGCAAATCCTTGTCGACCTTAGAAAAAAAATGCTCGAGGGAGATAAATTACAGGCCGAAACGATGAAGATCCTTCAGGAATCGAGATGGCATCCTTGGGTTGTCGTTCCTGCCATATTCGGCGCTGCTATCGCTCTTGCGAAGTATTTTGTCTGCCCCCCCTCCTCGTGATCTCACTTTTTGCCGCAGGTGGTGCTTTCATGAAGTTTTTCGCCTGACCCTTCCTGAAGCGGAACTGTTGGCGACGCCGAATATTCCCAGCCCTTGCCAAAGGGAAAATATGATGATAGAGATTGAAGAAAGCACTGGCAACGTTTACGCCGACTTGGGTATGGCCGACGCCGACAAAATGATGGTCAAGGCGCAACTTGCGACCAAGATCGGTGAAATCATCAAAAGGGCACCTCGAACAACCCGGTATTTTCGGTGAAATCTGACGCGCGAGCATGATTCCGAGGGAACGCGACTCAAAGTTTTCGGCAATTCGGGGTTTTCCTCGGCGATATTGTCCTGCCT
>JAISDL010000012.1 GCA_031264825.1 Accumulibacter sp.
GTCATTATAGCGAGGGAAAAATGCGGATACAAAGGAAATTTCAAGCATAGGTTGGGGTGAGCGGAGCGAACCCCAACGGGACGAGCGTCAATCCCGCAAAAGCGGCACCGACAACGCGAGATTTTGGCAGGGAACGGAGTGCCTATCAGGAATCAGAAGACAAGAACCGCGAAACACGCGAAAAAGTTTTGTAAATACAGACCTTTCGCGTTTTTCGCGCCTTTCGCGGTTGAAATCGGTTTTCAGCGGAAACCCAGGCGCCTGCGGAATCGTTGGGCATTGCTTCGCTCATACGCATACGGAATCGTTGGGGGCAGCATAGCTCACCACCAACCTATACCGCCCCATTCCGTCATTCATACGTCTGCGGAATCGTTGGGGTTCGCTACGCTCACCACCAACCTATACCGCCGAGAACCGATCGGTTTTCATCTGTCTCCCGTCTCCTGATTCCTGTCTCCTGATCACATTGCCGGTATAATTTCAGATTCGCAAACCTTTTTGGAGAAAGCCATGGCATCGGTCAATAAAGTGATCCTCGTCGGCAACTTGGGCGCCGACCCCGAAGTGCGTTACATGACCAACGGGGACGCGGTGGCCAATATCCGTCTGGCGACCTCGGAAACCTGGAACGACAAGAATACCGGTGAAAAGCGCGAGACCACGGAGTGGCACCGCGTCGTCTTTTTCCGCCGCCTTGCCGAGATCGTCAGCCAGTACCTGAAAAAAGGTTCTTCCGTGTATATCGAGGGGCGTATCCGCACGCGGAAGTGGCAGGACAAGGAAGGGCAGGACCGTTATACGACCGAGATCGAAGCCACCGAGATGAAGATGCTCGGCTCTCGACAGAGCACGGCGTCTTCCGGGGGTGAGACGGAATACCCGAGCGCGCCGCCGGCGCCGCGTCCTTCTCCGGCGAAAAAGGCGCCGGACTTCAACGACATGGACGACGACATTCCGTTCTGAGTCAGAGTCTTTCGAGGAAAGGCGCGCGTCCGGTGAAGATCGACGGTGCGTTACGTTCGCTGCTGAAAAAAGCCGGTGAAATCCGCAGCCGGTTTGCGCAAAATACGTCGGGCGAAGCGGGACTCGTTCTCGCGGCGCTCGGAATCGTTTATGGCGACATCGGCACCAGCCCTCTCTATACGCTGAAAACGGTCTTCGGCGGGAATCATCCGATCTCTCCGACGCCCGACAATATCCTCGGCGTCGTGTCGCTCGTTTTCTGGCTGCTGCTGCTCATCGTTTCGATCAAGTACGTCGTTTTCGTCCTGCGCGCCGACAATCGCGGCGAGGGCGGCATCATGGCCTTGCTCGCGCTTGCGATGGGCGCCACGCGGAGGCGGCGCAAGTTCAACGCCGTCATTCTGACCTTCGGCCTGCTCGGCGCGGGGATGTTTTACGGCGACGGCATCGTCACGCCGGCGGTGTCGGTACTCTCCGCGCTGGAAGGTCTCGACATCGCGACGCCGGCGTTTCAGCCCTACGTCGTCCCCGTGACGATCCTCGTTCTTTTCGGACTTTTTTATTTCCAGTCTCGCGGGACGGTTTCCGTCGCGCGGCTTTTCGGCCCGGTGATGGTTTTGTGGTTCTTGACGATCGCCGTTCTCGGCCTGTGCGGCCTGGTGAAAAACCCGCGCGTGCTGCTTGCGGTCAACCCGGCCTACGGCGTGGAATTCGTTTTCGCGCATCCCGCGATCGCCCTCGTCGCGCTGGGCGCGATCGTCCTGTCGATCACCGGCGCGGAGTCGCTTTACGCGGACCTGGGGCATTTCGGCCGCCACCCCATTCAGAAGGCGTGGTTCCGCTACGCGCTGCCTCCCTTGCTTCTCAACTACTTCGGGCAAAGCGCGCTCCTGCTCTCCGACCCGGCGGCGATCGACAATCCCTTCTACCGGCTCGCGCCGAAATGGGCGCTTTACCCGCTCGTCGGCCTGTCGACGGTGGCGACCGTGATCGCTTCGCAGGCGGTGATCTCCGGCGCGTTCTCGATCACCCGTCAGGCGATACAGCTCGGCCTCGTCCCGCGCTTCGACGTGAAATTCACGTCGGAAAAAGCGCACGGACAGGTTTATCTTCCCGGCGTCAACTGGACGCTGTTCGGCGCGGTCGTCATCCTCGTCCTCGGATTCAGGAACACGCACAACCTCGCGGGCGCCTACGGTGTCGCCGTGACCGGCGCGATGGTCATCACGTCGTTTCTCGCCGCGATCGTCGCCGCGCAAACCTGGGGATGGGTCAAAGCCGTCGCGCTCTTCGCCGGTTTCGCGCTCATCGAGAGCACGCTGTTCGCCGCGGCGACGCTCAAGATTTCCGAAGGCGGATGGTTCCCGCTCTTCGTCGGCTTCGTCGTGTTTTTCCTCATGAGTTCCTGGCGGCGCGGCCGCGTGCTTTTATCGGGACGGATCAACGAAAAATCGATCAAGATCGACGACTTCATCGCGACGCTCGACAACGCGACGATGGCGCGCGTCCCCGGAACGGCGATTTTCATGACGTCGGACATCAAGCACGTGCCCGACGCGATGCTGCACAACCTGATGCACAACAAGGTCCTGCACGAGCGCATCGTCTTCTTCAACGTGAAACTCCATGAGAAAGCGCACATCCCGGAGAAGCGCCGCATCGTGCTCACGCCCTTGAAAGACGGGTTTTACAGCCTGACGGCGCATTTCGGCTTCATGGACGAACCCGACGTTCCGCAGGCGCTCGAAAAATGCGCGGAACACGGCCTCGAATTCGAGATGATGGAAACCTCGTTCTTCCTGGGGCGCATCACGGTCGTCCCGAAAAAAGGAAGCCCCGGGATGTGGTTCTGGCGCAAGAAAATCTTCGCCGCGATGTACCGGAACGCGAGCAGCGCGACGAGCTATTACAGGATACCGAACAACCGCGTCGTCGAACTCGGCGCGCAGGTTGCTTTCTGAGTCAGGAGACAGGAGACAGAGGACAGGAGACAGGAGACGGAGAAGTTAGCGGCGGCGTTGCCGCCGGAGTGACGAAACCCCGCCAGCATAGGTTGGGGTGAGCGCAGCGATGCCCAACGTCTCGCTTGCGCGAAGCGCAAGCCATTTCAGGTATCAGGAGACAGGAACCGCGAAACACGGATACGCGCGAAAACGTTTGCAAATACAGACCTTTCGCGTCTTTCGCGCCTTTCGCGGTTGAAATCGGTTTTCAGCGGAAACCCATACGCCTGCGGAATCGTTGGGGTTCGCTGCGCTCACCACCAACCTATACCCGCCATTCCATCATTCATGCGCCTGCGGAACGTTGAGCATCGGGTCGGTCACCGACGGGGAAGAGCAACAAAATACCGATCGGTTTTCATCTGTCTCCTGTCTCCCGTCTCCTGATTCCTGAAAGATCGCCGTTCGTCTGCCACGCGGCGCGGTCGGGGGAAGAGGTCGCGTAGTCGCGCGACTCGGAGGTCGTCTGCGCGGCGAAGGTTTCGAGCAGGCGGCGGAGGCGCTCCGAATGCGGCGTCATCGGCCCGAAGAAAAGAACGTATTCCCCGCGAAAAACCAGCAGCGTGGGGAAGTCGACGATGTCGAGTTCTCCCATCGCGTCGGCGTGTTCCTCGATGTCGACCCAGCGAAAATCCGCCCCTTCGACCGACGCGGACAGCGCGTCGAAGTCGGGTCGGTACTCCCGGCACGACTTGCACCATTCGGCGCACAGGCAGACGACGAGAAAGTCCGCCGCGCCGCGCCGCTTCATTTCAGCCACAGCGCCGCGAGCGCGGGCGGCAAAAGCACCCACATCCGCCCCGTCTGCTTCATCTTGCCCGCCTGCCGTCCCGCGTCGGCGCCGAAGCCCCAGAAAAAATCGGCGCGAACGACGCCGCGGATCGCGCCGCCGGTGTCCTGCGCCATAACGAGGCGCCGCAAGGGTTCCGGCGAATTCGGGTAAGTCGTCGAAAGAAAGACGGGCGCGCCGAGGAGGATCGGCATCCTTGAATCGACGGCGATGCTGCGCCCCGGCGTCAGCGGGACGCCGAGCGCGCCCAGCGGGCCTTCGTCTTCCCGAACGCGACCCGTCAGTTCACGAAAAAACACATAACTCGGATTGGCGTTCAACACGTCGTCGAGTTCTTCGGGGTGCGCGCGCGCCCACGCCTGGATTCCCTGCATCGAAAGTTCGTGCGGGCCGATCTCGCCTTTTTTCAGCAAGACGTTCCCGATCGGCCGGAAAGGGTGGCCGTTCTGGTCGGCGTAACCGACGCGGACGACATTCCCGTCGGGAAGCCGGATGCGCCCCGACCCCTGAATCTGGAGAAAAAAGAGTTCGACGGCGTCGTCGACCCAGAACAGCGCGTGTTCCGAGTACGCCGCTTCGCGCGCGACGATGTCGGCGCGGGAAAAGTAGGGAAGGACCCGCCTTCCGACGAGGCGCCCGCGCAATCGCCGGTTTTTCAGGTCGGGCGCGACCTCCGAGAGGTCGATCGTCAAGAGGTCGGGCGGCGTACCGAGAAGCGGGTGCGCATAGACCTCCGAGCGTTCGCGCGCGCCGCGCAGCAGGGGTTCGTAATACCCCGTGACGCGGCCCTGCGTCGAACCGTCGGGGTTCGTCAACAGATAGGGGCGCAGTTGCGACTCGAAGAAGCCGCGAAGGCGCGCGCCGTCGTCCGCCGGCAGGCGCTCGGCGTCTTCGCACGCCGTCCGCCACAAAGGCCAGTACGCGCGCTTCGACAGCGCGCGGCAGGAATGCCGGAACGCGGACAGAACGCCGCGCAGGTCGTCGTCGTCCCACGCGGGCAGATCGGCCCAGTCCGCCGGCTGGATCGGAGGCGATTGCGTCGTCGCGGATGGCACGGAGGATGCAGGAGACGGGGCGTCAGGCGCACGCATCGGCGGCGCTTCGGGGAGCGACGGGCATCCCGTCAGAAGAACGCCGAGCAGGGCGCAACACAAGGCCTTTCCGAAAGTTGCCGGAAAGCCGAGGGAGGGGGAAATCCGCGCGCTTTCGTTACCGGGTTTTCTGAAAATCATAGCTCCGTCCATGACCGAAACGCCCCGCGTCGGAGACGCACGGGCGGCAAAGCCTGAATCATATAAAAAAATGAGCGTGAGGGGGGGTCAGGAAACAGGAAACAGGAAACGGGAGACAGAGAAGTTACCGGCGGCTTCGCCGCCGGAGAAAGATCGTTGAAGCACCGGTCGGTTTTCATCTGATCCCTGACCTCTGTTAGAGCGCGCCATACCCACCATCATTCATGCGTATGCGGAACGTTGGGCTTCACATTCGTTCAGCCCAACCTTTATAGCCTCTGTCTCCTGTCTCCTGTCTCCTGACTCCTTGGTTGGTATAAAATACGCGTTTTCCCTCCGAAACACTCCAATCCCTGCGATGCAATACCTCGGTTTTTCTTTGCGAAACA
>JAISDL010000079.1 GCA_031264825.1 Accumulibacter sp.
CGGGAACTTCGACGACCGGCTCAAGTTCAGGATGAAGCAATGGGGTCTCCACTCGAAGAACACGATTCTCGATGGATGGACGAGCAGGGTGCAGTACGGCGCGTCTACCGACATCCAGCGGACATTCAACGCGTGGTCGCCGAAAGGCTACTTGTTGCATACCGAAAACCGCCAGTTCAGTTGGCAGAACGACATTCGCCTGCCGTCCCTCGGTCAGGCGCTGATCGCGTACGAGCATTTGAAACAGGAAGCCTCTCCGCGCAGGGATTACAGCGCTTCGCCGGAAATCACGACAAAATCGTTGCTCGCCGGGTGGACCGGGCGCTACGCCGCGCACCGTTGGCAGCTCAGCGCGCGCAGCGACGACAACTCGCGCTTCGGGCGAAAAACGACGCGATCCCTAGCTTACGGCTACCAGTTGACCGAGACGCTCCGCGCGCACGCGAGCTACGGCACGGCGTTCAAGGCGCCGTCGGTGTACCAGCTCTACACTCCCACCTACGGCAACGCCGAACTGAAACCCGAAACGGCGAAAAACGTCGAGGCCGCGATTTTTTGGGAAAAAGGCGATCACACGGCGTCCGCGACCTTCTACCGGAACCGCGTCGAGAACCTGATCGACTTTTCCCTTGTGACGTACACGTATATGAACGTCTCGAAAGCGCGGCTCAAGGGAATGACGCTCGCTTATACTGGACGCTTCGGCGACTGGAGCGTGAACGCCGCCTACGATTGGCTCGACGCGATCAACGAGGATACGCACAATCGCCTCGGTCGCCGTGCGCGGAACCGCGCCTTCGTGAGCGTCGGAAAGCGTTGGGGCGCCGCGAGCGCCGCCGTCGAGACGGTCGTCAGTTCCCGTCGTTTCAACGATAATAATGAAACGAAAGCGACCGAGATGGGCGGCTACGCGCTCGTCAACCTCACGTCGCGCTACGCCTTCAACCGGGAATTGTCGATCGAAGCGCGCTTGAACAATCTGTTCGACCGGAAGTACGAAACCGCTTATGAATACAACACATTGGGATTCAACGCCTTCGTCGGGCTGCGCTATTCGCCGCGATGAGTCGCCGGGTTCGACGAGTCCGGCGACCTCGGCGCGTCGGCGCGCCCTTTTCATCGTCGGCGCGCTTTTTGCGGTCTCGCTCGCGAGTCTTGCGATCGCTTTATGCGTCGGCAGCGTCACGATCCCGCTCGCCGACGTCGTCTCCGCGCTCTTTGGCGCCGCCGACAACACGTCGTCCGAAGTCGTCCGCAGCCTGCGCCTTCCGCGCGCGCTCTCGGGTTTTGCCTGCGGCGGCCTCCTCGCGCTCGCGGGCGCCCTTCTGCAAGTCCTGCTCCGCAACCCGCTGGCCGACCCCTACGTTCTCGGAATTTCCGGCGGCGCGGGGATCGGCGCGATGCTCGCCATCCTCTTCGGTTTCGGCGCGGTCTCGGTCAACGCCGGTGCCTTTCTGGGCGCATTCGCCGCGATGCTCGTCGTCTTCGGTCTGGCGCGCGGCGACGGGAGCTGGACGCAAACGCGCCTGCTCCTGACCGGCGTCATCGTCGCCGCCGGCTGCGGCGCGGGCGTCGCACTGATGCTTTCGGTCGCGCCCGACAACCGGCTGCGCGGAATGTTGTTTTGGCTGATGGGCGACCTCTCGCAATCGGGCGACCCCTATCTCGCGCTCGGCGTTCTCGCCGCCGTGCTCGTTTCCGCCTTTCCTTTCGCGCGCGAACTCAATCTTCTCTCACGCGGCGATGCGCTCGCGCAAACGCTCGGCGTCCGCGTCGCGTTCCTGCGGCGCGGCGTCTATTTCACCGCGTCGCTCGCCACGGCGACCGCCGTGACGCTCGCAGGGTCGGTCGGATTCGTCGGCTTGATCGTCCCGCACCTGATCCGCCTCGCCGCCGGAAACGACCAGCGCGTCCTGCTCCCCGCCTCCGCGCTCGCCGGCGGCAGCCTCCTGTTGATCGCCGATACGCTCGCGCGCGCCGTCATCGCCCCGCAGCAGCTTCCGGTCGGCGTGTTGACGGCGCTGATCGGCGTCCCGGTCTTTCTTTTCCTGCTCGCCCGCGACGCGCGCCCCAAACACTGAAATGCACGAAGCGAAAACACCCCTGCTCGAAACCCGCAAACTCGCCGTCGGAATCGGCGGGGTCTCGGTTTGCCGGGACCTCGACCTCGTTCTCGAACCGGGGGAACGCCTCGGGATTCTCGGTTGCAACGGCGCGGGAAAATCCACGCTGCTCTCGGTACTCGCCGGCCTGCGCGAGCCGCAAGCCGGCGAAGTCCTGATCGACGGGATGCGCTACGACGCGATCGGGCCGCGGAAAAGCGCGCTGATCCGTGGCTGGCTGCCGCAGATCCACGCCGACGCCTTCGCGGCGACGGTCCTCGAAACGGCGCTGATCGGCCGACACCCGCATCTCGGTCGCTGGGATTGGGAAAGCAAGGAAGACATACGAATCGCCCGCGACGCGCTCGCCGCCGTCGGCCTCGCCGAGATCGAGCGGCGCGATGTCCAGTCGCTCTCGGGCGGCGAGCGCCAGCGGCTCGCAATCGCCGCCCTGCTCGCGCAGTCGCCGCGCCTCTTTCTGCTCGACGAGCCGATTGCCTACCTCGACCTCAAATACCAGATCGCCATGCTCGACCTCTTCTCCGACGCGGCGCGCGAAAACGGAGCGGCCCTCGTCATGGTGTTGCATGAACCCGCGATGGCTTGGCGCTACTGTAGCCGCGTCCTGATGATCCACGGCAACGCGACGACCACGATCGGGAGCGCCCGCGAAATGCTGAGCGCCGAACGCCTCTCCTCGCTCTACAGCTACCCCCTGGAAGCTCTCGAAAGCCGCGGGCGCGTCGGCTTCATCCCGAAATGAATTTTGCGGCGAGGCCCCAAGCGTGAGCGTTCCCGAAAAACCCCAAACACCCGAAAATCCTACCGGCGACGACGCAGAAAAACGACACGCGGCTCGAATGTCCCGGAAAAAGGATTTCGTCGACAAGGCGATCGCCGCCGCGCAAGAAGAACGCGGCGTCGTGCTCGTCAACACGGGGAACGGCAAGGGGAAATCGTCGGCGGCGTTCGGCGTCGTCGCGCGCGCGCTCGGCCAGGGGATGAAGGTCGCGGTCGTCCAGTTCGTCAAGGGGCGCGCGGACACCGGCGAGGCCGCGTTTTTCCGCGAAGCACGAAAAGTGTTTCCGGATAAATTATTCTGGCATATAACGGGTGAGGGATACACATGGGAAATACAGAACCTCCCGCGTGACGTCGCCGCCGCGCGCGCGGCTTGGGATCTGGCTTCGCGCTATCTTTCCGACCCGGAATTCGGACTCGTCGTCCTCGACGAAATGACCTACGCGTTCAAATTCCAGTGGCTCGAACTCTCCGAAGTCCTCGAAGTGCTTTCCCGCCGCCCGCCGATGCAACACGTCGTCATTACCGGGCGCGCCGCGCCGCAAGAACTCGTCGACGCCGCCGACACGGTGACCGACATGGTCTCGGTCAAGCACGCATTTCAGGCGGGCGTAAAAGCGATGCCGGGTCTCGACTGGTAGGCAACGAATGCCGTCCTGCCCCGCGTTTCTCGTCGCCGCGCCGGCGTCCGGCCAAGGGAAGACGACCGTCGTCGCCGCGCTCGCCCGACTGCACACCCGCCTCGGCCGGCGCGTTTCCGTCTTCAAATGCGGACCCGATTTTCTCGACCCGCAGATTCACGCCGTCGCAAGCGGCCGTCCGTGCCAGAACGTCGACGCGTGGATGTGCGGCGACGCCGACATCGCCTGGCGCCTCGCCGAAGCGGCGCGCGTCTCCGACTTGATCCTCATCGAAGGCGTCATGGGTCTCTTCGACGGTTCGCCGCCCGCCGCCGAACTCGCCACCCGACTCGGCGTCCCGATCCTCGCCGTCATCGACGCCTTCGGCATGTCGGCGGGCTTCGGCGCGGTCGCCTACGGCCTCAAGCACTACCGCCCCGGAACGCCGGTCGTCGCCGCCCTAGCAAACAGGCTCGGCAGCCCCCGCCACGCGGAACTCGTCGAAAAAAGCCTGCCCCCCGATGTCGCTTGGTACGGGTATCTCCCGCGCGACATCGACGGCGCGATGCCCGAACGTCATCTCGGACTCCTGCCCGCCGCCGAAATCGACCGCCTCAGCGACCGCATCGACCGCATGGCCGCCCACCTCGCCAAGACCGACGCCGCGAAGCTGCCGCCGCCGGTGCGCTTTGCCGACGCGCCGCCGCCCGAATTTCCGCGCCTGCTCGAAGGCAAGACGATCGCCGTCGCGCGCGACGCCGCGTTCTGCTTCCTCTACCCGGCCAACGTCGACTGCCTCGCGCGGCTCGGCGCGTCGCTTATCCATTTCTCACCGCTTTCCGACGCCGGCGTACCGCCTTGCGACGCGCTCTGGCTCCCCGGCGGCTACCCCGAACTCCACGCCCCGGCGCTCGCGTCGAATCGGAATTTTCAGCGCGAAGTCCGTCGGCACGCCGACGCCGGGAAGCCGCTGCTCGCCGAATGCGGCGGAATGATGCCGCTGTTCGATTCGATGACGCTCGCCGACGGACAGGAATTCGCCATGGCCGGCGTCTTGCCCGGAAAAATCGTCATGGGCAAAAAACTCTTCGGCCTCGGAATGCAGGAGGCACACTTACCCGAGGGCGCGCTGCGCGGGCACGCTTTTCACTATTCCCGCTGCGAAACACCGCTTCTCCCTCTTACCGTCTCCGAGCGCCCCGACGGCCGGCCCGGAGAAGCGATCTACCGCCGCGAGCGCACGACGGCAAGCTATATGCACCTGTATTTCCCGTCGAACCCGGAGACCGCGGCGCGGCTTTTCCTGCGCGATTCCAATCAGGGATCAGGGATCAGGAAACAGGCATCAGGAAACAGGAAACAGATCAGTTAGCGGCGGCTCCGCCGCCGGAGTGACGAAACCCCACCAATGATAGGTTGGGGTGAGCGAAGCGATGCCCAACATACGGCAAATGGTCGCGTGAGAACCTTCCGAACAAGGCAATGCAGCATGGGTTCCCCACTTTCCCCCTGATAAGGGGGAAATGAAGGGGGTTTATGACGTTTCGGCAAGCATCGCCGCGTTTTCAAGCCTCCCAAACCCCTCCTATCCTCCAAGTGAGCGGCGGCGTTGCCGCCGAAGTGACGAAACCCCACCAATGATAGGTTGGGGTGAGCGCAGCGATGCCCAACGGAAGGAAAAACGAACGGGTGTGAACCGCCGAACGGAGCAATGCAGCATGGGTTCCCCACTTTCCCCCTGATAAGGGGGAAATGAAGGGGGTTTCGGGGTTTCGGCAAGCTTTGGCGCGTTTTCATGGCTTCCAAACCCCTCCTATCCTCCCCTTGTCAGGGGAGGAACCACGGCGTCATACGCCTGCGCGTCATCGTCGAACGGCGCGCGAGCGGTCTATAAAGAGGAAGAGAGAGAGAGAGAGAGAGAGTGTGTGTGTGTGTGTGTGTGTGTGTGTGTGTAGCAAGAATCGTGCCAGTGAGATCGGCGCGAATGTTTCAGCGTGGATTCGGGCGCGAGGCGTCCGCAACCGCACCGGGTCGCGCGTCGTCGTGCACGGGCGGCGCGATGGAAGGCGATTCGGGTTCTGTGCGGTCATGGCGAAGA
>JAISDL010000088.1 GCA_031264825.1 Accumulibacter sp.
CTACGACGCCAAAATCGACCACTTATGCGCGGTCGACGGCGGGATCAGGGTCTATAAGACGGTGAAGTTGCCGATGAACAGATTTGATAAATGGGGAAACGTCAATGTTCATAGTGAAGAATACGCCAAGCCAACGGATGAATATTTTTATAGAGCAACGGGCAAGCATTACCAGACAGGTAATCCAGCCATTATCCGCTCCGTGACTCAGATGATTCGACGTGCCGATGGAAATCTACTTGGCGAATCAATAAGGTATCGGCGCGAAGGCGGAAATTTTGCGCTTTGGATTCCGACATCATATAGTTGCCCTCCGATAAAAGGGCTAAACCTGGAAACTGCGATATTTAAGCGAGATATGAAATGAATGCTATAGCGAACTATTACAAGAACGCAGAACTGTCCATGGTGGCATATGCAATCCTGGCGTTTGGAATGAACCCTGACCAATATGATGCCGAAGATTGCGTTATTTTAATCCGCAAAATATTCACGAGTGTGCTGTTTTCCCATCGCCGCGTCCTTTTTGAAAGGAATCGCGTGTGCTGAAAAAACTGGCCGGATTTTCGGGCGTCGAAGGCCCGGTTCTCGTCGTTGTGATGGATGGCTACGGTATTTCGGACGTTTCGGTCGGGAACGCCGTTCGGGCGGCGAGAAAGCCGACGCTCGACCGTCTGACGGCGAATTATCCGAACGTTCTTCTGCGCGCGCACGGACGCGCCGTCGGGATGCCTTCGGACGACGATATGGGGAACTCCGAGGTCGGGCACAACGCGATCGGGTCGGGGCGCGTCTATAGTCAGGGCGCGTCGCTTGTCGCCGACGCGATTGCCTCGGGCGCGCTCTGGAACGGCGAGGCGTGGAAGGAGGTCGTTTCCGGCGCCAGGGACGGGACGCTGCACTTCATCGGCCTGTTTTCCGACGGGAATGTCCATAGCCATATCGATCACCTGAAGGCGATGGTCGAGCGCGCGAAGCGCGAGGGCTTGCGGCGTGTCCGCATCCACGTTCTGCTCGACGGCCGCGACGTGCCGGAAACGAGCGCGCTCGACTACGTCGAGCCTTTCGAGCGCTTTCTTTCGGCACTGAACGGTGATGATTTCGACGCGAAAATCGCCTCGGGCGGCGGGCGGATGCAGGTCACGATGGATCGTTACGAAGCGGACTGGGCGATCGTGAAAAGGGGTTGGCGGGCGCACGTTCTCGGCGAGGGTGAGCGCTTTGGAAGCGCGGCGGAGGCGATCCGCGCGTTCCGCGCGCGCGCGCCGGGTGTCATCGACCAGGACTTGCCGCCCTTTGTGGTCGCAAGCGCCGGGAATCCGGCCGGAACGATCGAGGACGGCGATTCGGTCGTGTTTTTCAATTTTCGCGGCGATCGGGCGATCGAGATCAGTCAGGCGTTCGAGCGCGACGACTTCGATAAGTTCGACCGTGTTCGCTTTCCGAAGGTTTGCTACGCGGGGATGCTGCAATACGACGGCGACCTGAAGTTGCCGAAGCGTTTTCTCGTCCCGCCGCCCGCGATCCGCGATACGATGGGTGAATGGTTTTCGCGGACGGGAATCACGCAGTTCGCGTGCTCGGAGACGCAGAAATTCGGGCACGTGACGTATTTCTGGAACGGGAACCGTTCGGGAAAATTCGACGGCGAGACTTGGTGTGAAGTACCGAGCGACCGCGTCCCGTTCGAGCAACGGCCGTGGATGAAGGCCGCCGAGATCGCCGACGCGATGATCGAGGCCTTGAAGAGCGGGAAGTACCGGACGCTGCGTTGCAATTTCGCCAACGGCGACATGGTCGGGCATACCGGGAATTTCCGCGCGGCGACGATGGCGGTCGAGGCCGTCGATCTTTCGCTTTCGCGCATCTTGCCCGTCGTCGACGCGGTCGGCGGCGTTGCGCTCATAACGGCCGACCACGGAAACGCCGACGAGATGGTCGAACTCGACAAAAAGATGAAGGAAGCCTTGTTGAATCAGGACGGCTCGATGAAAGCGCGGACGGCGCATACGCTCAACCCGGTTCCGCTGATTCTTTACGACAACGTGAGCGGCGGGCGCTTGGGCTTGAAACAAACGGAAACGGCTGGCCTGTCGAATATCGCGGCGACGCTGGCGAACCTTCTCGGATTTGAAAAGCATCCCGCGTGGGATGAGAGTCTGTTGACAGATGTCAGGGATCAGGAATCAGGGATCAGATGAAAACCGATCGGTTTTTTGTCGATTCTCTCCGGCGGCGAAGCCGCCGCTCACTGATCTGATTCCTGACATCTGATTCCTGATACCTGAATCAGACGACCGCTCCGCCCCTGCCGGTATTTTCGATTCTTTTCTTTTTCTGCACGAGGTGTTCGCGCGAGAGGCCGAGCCAGATGACGAGCGGGCTTGCGACGAGTATCGACGAGTAGATTCCGAAGCAGATTCCGATCGTCAGCGCGATCGAGAAGTAGTACAGCGTTTCGCCGCCGAGGAAAAACATCGCGAGCACCATGAGCTGCGTCGACCCGTGCGTGATGACCGTACGCGAGATCGTGCTCGTGATCGCGCGGTCGATCGTTTGCGCGGTCGTGAGGCCGCGAGCGCGTTTGAAGGTTTCGCGCACGCGGTCGAAGACGATGACCGACTCGTTGACCGAGTAGCCGAGGACGGCCATTACGCCGGCGAGGACCGAGAGCGAGAATTCCCACTGGAAAAACGCGAAGCACCCGAGGATGATGACCACGTCGTGGAGGTTGGCGATGATCGCAGAGACGGCGAAGCGCCATTCGAATCGGAGCGCGAGGTAGATCACGATCCCGGCGATGACGAGCAGGAGCGCCATCGAACCGTTCTGGGCGAGTTCCTCGCCGACCTGCGCGCCGACGACTTCGACGCGCCCCCGCGACGCGCCGGGTGCGTCCTTGTCGAGGACGGCCATGATCGACTCGCCGATTTTTGCCGAGTCCTGCCCTTCGATCGCCGGCAGGCGGAGCATGACGTCGCGGCTCGTGCCGAAGTTCTGGACGGTGAAGTCGGTATAGCCGGCTTTGGCGAGCGCTTCACGGATTTTTGTGAGGTCGGCCGCCTCGGTGTAGCTGACTTCGACGAGCGTTCCGCCGGTGAATTCGACCGAGAGGTGCAAACCCCGATAGGCGAGGAAAAAGACCGCGAGGACGAAGGTCGTCAGCGAGATGATGTTGAACACCAGCGCGTGACGCATGAAGGGGATGTCTTTTTTGATGCGAAAAAATTCCATTTGCGCGAATCCTCAGTGAGCGTCCGCCGTCGGCCGCCATATCTGGCCGATCGAAAGCGATTCGAGTTTGCGGCGGCGCCCGTAGATCAGGTTGATCATCGCGCGCGAGACGACGACCGCCGAGAAAAGCGAGGTCAGGATTCCGAGGCAGTGGACGACGGCGAAGCCGCGCACCGGCCCGGTTCCGAAGACGAGGAGCGCGATTCCGGCGATCAGCGTCGTGATGTTCGAGTCGAGAATCGTTCCGAACGCGTGTTCGTAGCCGGCGTAGATCGCCGCTTGCGGCGTCGCGCCGGCACGGAGTTCCTCGCGTATCCTCTCGTTGATCAGGACGTTGGCGTCGATCGCCATGCCGAGCGTCAGCGCGATCGCGGCGATTCCGGGCAAGGTCAGCGTCGCCTGGATCATCGAGAGAAGCGCGGTCAAAAAGAGGAGGTTGGCGGCGAGCGCGACGACCGAAACGACGCCGAAGAGCATGTAGTAGACCATCATGAAGAGGGAGATTCCCACAAACCCAACCATCGTCGACGTCAGGCCTTTCTGGATATTGTCGGCGCCGAGGCTCGGGCCGATCGTGCGCTCTTCGATGATTTCCATCGGCGCCGCGAGCGAGCCCGCACGGAGCAGGAGCGCCGTGTTGTTCGCCTCCGCGAACGACATACTGCCCGAAATCTGGACGCGCCCGCCGGCGATTTCCTGGCGGATGACCGGCGCGGTCACGACTTCGCCCTTGCCCTTTTCAAAGAGGAGGATCGCCATGCGTTTGCCGACGCTCTCGCGTGTGATATCCCTGAAGATGCGCGAACCGGCAGCGTCGAGCGTGAGCGAAACGACCGGCTCGTTCGTTCGGCTGTCGCGACCCGCCTGCGCGTCGGTCAGGCGGTCGCCGGTCAGAACGACTTGGCGCCGGACGAGAAGGGGGTCAAGGCCGCCGTTGTCGTTGCGCTCGTAGTAAAGCTCGGTCCCGAAGGGCGCGCGCCCCGTCTGGAGGGCGGTCTGCAAGGCGCTCGGAGTGTTGTCGACCATGCGAACTTCAAGTGTCGCGGTTCTTCCGAGAATGTCTTTCGCCTTGGCGGTGTCCTGCACACCCGGCAACTGGACGACGATGCGGTCGGCGCCCTGCTGCGCGATGACCGGGTCGGAGACGCCGAGTTCGTTGATCCGGTTGTTCAGCGTTCCCATGTTCTGCTTGACGGCGTCTCCCTGGATGCGCTGGAGCGCCTGCGGTTTCAGCGTGGCGACGAGCCTCGCGTCGGCGCCGTCGCCGACCGTGGAGAGCAGGAGGTCGGGCTGGTTGTCGGCGACGACCCTTTGCGCGCGGTCGCGCGTTTCGGCGTCGCGGAATCTGAGGACGATGCGGTCGCCGTCACGCGAGACGCCGTTGTGCCGGATGTTCTTTTCGCGCAGGAGACTGCGCAGGTCCGCGCCGAAGGAATCGAGCATCTTCGTCATCGCGCCCTTCATGTCGACCTGGAGCAGGAAGTGTACGCCGCCGCGCAGGTCGAGTCCGAGGAACATCGGCAGCGCGTGCAGGCGCGTCAGCCACCGCGGAGAACTCGGAAGCAGGTTCAGCGCGACGATGTACTGCGGGTCGGCGGCGTCCGGGTTGAACTGCCTTTCGAGCAGGTCTCTCGCCTTCAACTGCGTGTCGGTGTCGGAAAAGCGGATTTTGAGGCCGGTGTTGTCGAGGAGGACGCCCGTATTTTCGATCCCCGCGTTTTTCAGCGCCGTTTCAGCGGACTCCTGCACCCTGGCGTCGACTTTGAGCGTGGCTTTGAGGCTTGAGAGTTGGACGGCGGGCGATTCGCCGAAGAGATTCGGCAGCGCGTAGATGAAGCTGACCAGGAGCGCGAGAACGACGACGATGTATTTCCAGAGGGGATAACGGTTCATGTGAAAGCGGAAACGAAATGGAAGTTCAACACCCCGCGAGCGATAAACGGGAAACGAAGCGAGAAGCGGCGCGTCACAGGCTTTTCAGCGTTCCTCTCGGCAAGGCGGCGCCGATCGCGGAACGCTGCAACTGGATTTCGACGTTCTCGGCGATTGCGACGCCGACGAAATTGTCGCTGACCTTCGTGATGCGCCCCGCGATTCCGCCCTGCGTGATGATCTCATCGCCCTTGGCGAGAGATTCGAGCATCGCCTTGTGTTCCTTGGCTTTTTTCTGCTGCGGACGGATCATCAGGAAGTAGAAAACCCCGAACATCGCGAGCATGATGAAGATTTGGTCGAAGCCGCCTCCCAAAAACGAGGCCCCCGGGATGGCCGACTGCGCGTACGCGTTGCTGATGAACACAGTAATGAATCTCCTGAAAATGGAAGGTCAAAAAAAGCGTTATTGTATCATTCGCGGTTTGCGTCCGCCCGCTCGGTGCGCAGATTGCGGACGGTTTCCGCGAAACGTCCCGCGAGGATCGCGTTTCGAAGCTCGGCCATCAGATTTTGGTAATAGTGCAGATTGTGAATCGTGTTGAGCTGCGCGCCGAGAATCTCGCCGGCGCGGTGGAGGTGGTGGAGGTAGGCGCGCGTGAAATGGCGGCACGCGTAGCAGTCGCACGACGCGTCGAGCGGGCGCGGGTCGTTTCGGTAGCGCGCGTTCTTGATCCGTACGTCGCCGTACCGGGTAAAGAGGTGCCCGTTGCGCGCGTTGCGCGTCGGAAGGACGCAGTCGAACAGGTCGATTCCCGCACCGACGCCGTTCATCAGGTCTTCCGGCGTGCCGACGCCCATCAGATAGCGCGGCTTCTCTGGCGGAAGGCGCGGCGCCGTGCAGGCCAGGATGCGTTCCATCTCGTCTTTCGGTTCGCCGACCGAAAGCCCACCGATCGCCATTCCGTCGAAGCCGATCTCGCAAAGCCCCGCGAGCGATTCTTCGCGCAAGGCTTCAAACATCCCGCCTTGGACGATCCCGAACAGCGCGTTTTCGTTGCCGAGGCGGTCGTGCTCGTCGCGCGAACGTTTGGCCCAGCGTAGCGAGAGGCGCATCGACTTTGCCGATTCGTCGAAAGTCGCGGGAAAAGGCGTGCATTCGTCGAAAACCATGACGATGTCCGAATTTAGAACGCGCTGGATCCGCATCGACTCTTCCGGCGAGAGGAAAAGCCGGTCGCCGTTGATCGGAGAAGCGAATTTCACGCCGTCCTCGTCGATTTTGCGCAGCGCGCCGAGCGAAAAGACCTGGAACCCGCCCGAATCGGTCAGGATCGGCTTCTCCCACGCCATGAAGCGGTGCAAGCCGCCGTGCGCGGCGATCACCTCCAGGCCGGGACGCAGCCAGAGGTGGAAGGTGTTTCCGAGGCAGATCTGCGCGCCGACATCGACGAGGTCGCGCGGCGTCATCGCCTTGACGGTCCCGTAGGTTCCGACCGGCATGAAGACGGGCGTTTCGACGCCGCCGTGCGCGAGCGTCACGCGACCGCGCCGCGCCGCGCCGTCGGTGGCGAGCAGCTCAAAACGCATCGTGAAAACCTCGGCGGAGCGAAGCGTCCGGACGGCGTCGGGAAAAGGAGGGAAAGGATTTTTTCATGGGAATCACTTCATTCAAAGCGGTCGAACGCGGTTTCCAAAGTTGTTCCGCCTTTCGAGAAACATCGCGTCGCCGTAACTGAAAAAACGGTAGCGTTCGGCGACGGCGTGTGCGTAGGCCTTTCGAATCAACTCGCTCCCCGCGAAGGCGTGCGTCAGCATGATGAGCGTCGATTTCGGCAGATGAAAATTCGTGAAAAGCGCGTCGATGACACGGAACTTGTATCCCGGCGTGATGAAAATATCGGTTTCGGCGCCGCCCACGGCGACACGTCCCGATTGTCCAGACTCCCCGGCGGCTTCGAGCGCGCGCAGGCTCGTCGTCCCGACGGCGACGACGCGGCCGCCGCGTGTCCGCGTCGCTTCGATCGCCTCGACGGTCGCCTGGGGAATATGGAAGCGCTCCGAGTGCATGCGGTGTTCGTCGATACGGCGCACGCGCACCGGTTGGAAAGTTCCCGCGCCGATATGCAGCGTCAACCAAGCGATTCCTGCGCCGCGCGCTTTCAAGCGCGCAAAAAGCGACTCGTCGAAATGAAGTCCGGCCGTCGGCGCCGCGACCGCTCCGGGGTGGCGGGCATAGACCGTCTGATAACGTTCCTCGTCGTCGGCGTCCGCGGGATGGGCGATATACGGCGGCAGGGGCAGACGACCGTATTTTTCGAGCAGCGCGTAAAAATCGCCGGAGTCCTTCGACGCTCCCGACGCTTCCGACGTTTCATTGTCGTCGAGTTCGAGGACGAAAAGACCGGGGGCGTTTTCCATTCGCCCGGAAACATTGACCTGAAAAGCATTTTCGAGGACGAGGCGCGCCCCCGGCTTCGGGGACTTGCTCGCGCGAATCTGCGCGAGCGCGCGGCGCGGGTCGACGATGCGCTCGATCAGAACTTCGACGCGACCGCCGCTGTCTTTTTTTCCGAACAGGCGCGCGTTGATGACGCGCGTATCGTTGAAAACGAGCAGGTCACCGCGCCGGATCAAGTCCGGGAAGTCCGAAATCCTCCGGTCGGCGAGCTTTCCGCCGGTCGTGTCGAGCAGACGCGCCGATTGCCGTTCGAGCGCGGGATGCTGCGCGATCAGTTCAGGAGGGAGGTCGAAATCGAAGTCGTCGGGCGTCAGCATAATAAACCCGGCGCGTTTCCGCCCTCATTCCTTTTCCAGTACATTCATACTTTGATGCCGAGCCGCTTCACAGTACAGGGTGTACGGCAAGGCGAAGTCGACGAAGGAAGGGATGAACTGGAAAAGGAATCAGCGCCGTTCCCTGTAGTCCCACGGCGGAATGGGTTCCGAATCCGCCCATAGCCCGATTTTCGCGGATTGCGCCGCCTTCTGGAGTTTGTGCAAGGGCGAATTCCGGTCTTGCACCCACGCCATCCCCTGCTTGACCTGTTCGACGGACGCATCGACGCCCGCGCAATATATTTTCCCGAAAAGATAGCCGTAACGGTTTTCCTGCATCTCGTATACGGCGGCGGGCTGACCCGCGCACAAATTGGCGAGCGAACGGCGCGACGCCTCGCCGTAGGCTTGGACGCGCTCGGGCGCGTCGACGCCGACCAAGCCGACGCGGATTCTGTCGTTGCGTGCGTCGAGCACGACGAGCGTGTCGCCGTCGACGACGCGGACGACGCGACCGACCAGCGAGGATCGAGCGTGCGCCGAAAGACAGATGAAAAGAAGCAGAGAGGCGGTGACTGCGCGTTTCATTCGTTTTCTCCTCGACGGCGGTTTTTCAATCAGACTTTCGGGTCGGCTGGTTCGGGCGCAACTCGGTGTGCCCTGAAATCAGGGACACGCGGGGACTGATAATTCTACAACGCATCGCCGACGTTTCAAAACGCCGATTCGGGTATTTTTTGCAAAGCCGGACGCTCGGCGCGGGGCGCTTTGGGAGAAAAGCGATCAGCGCAGGCCGGCGACAAACTCGGAAAGCGCTTCGATCTCTTTGTCGGAGAGCTTTTCGGCGATCGTGCGCATGACTTTTTCGCGGTCGTTGGCGCGTTCGCCGGAACGATAATTTTTGAGCTGCGCGGCGGTGTATTCCGAATGCTGCCCCGCTAGGCGCGGGTTCTGTGAGGGCAATCCCTTGCCGGTCGGGCCGTGGCACCCGGCGCAGGCGGGGATGCGCCGTTCGAAGTCGCCGCGCCGCCAGAGGTTTTGAGCGGTTTTCGCGCGTTGCAGAAATTCCCGCGCTTCCGAAGCCGTAGCATCGGCGCCTTCGGGTGAGGCGGGCAGCGCGTCCAGAGTGGGCGGCTTTGAGCTTTGGCGCGAGAAATAAATCGAGAGGATGCGTCTGTCTTCGTCCGAGAGAACGGCACTCATCGCGCCCATGACGTCGCTGTTTCGCGCGGCGGGTTTTCCGTCCGCACGGCGAAAGTCGTTCAACTCCTTCAAGAGCGTTTCGGGCAACTGTCCGGCGAGGATGGGGTTCTCGGGAAGCGTGCTGTTCCCGTCGACGCCGTGGCACGCCGCGCAGAGCATCGCCGCTTTTTGTCCGGCGTTTTCCGCGTCGGGTTCGGCGGCTACGGCAGAGAGGCTAAAAAAGAGAAAAAGAAGCCCCGCGCAAAGTTCGGTAAGCCCTGAAATCGCTGGAAATTTCATCCGGGTGGAAGCTCTTTCAAAAACCATCGATAAGTCTGTTATTCTATTGCACTTCCTCCTCCGTACCCAATCCATGTCTCTCTTTCAGAAAGCGGCTTTTTACACGACGGTCGCGCACTTGCGGGACCTGCCGCCGGAATCCCTGCGCGAGGTCGCGTTCGCCGGACGTTCGAACGCGGGAAAATCGTCGGCGATCAACGTCCTCGCAAATCAGACGCGCCTCGCTTTCGTTTCCAAGACACCGGGACGGACGCAGAATCTGAATT
The DNA here is from genome assembly GCA_031264825.1 of Accumulibacter sp. Taxonomy (GTDB): domain Bacteria; phylum Pseudomonadota; class Gammaproteobacteria; order Burkholderiales; family Rhodocyclaceae; genus Propionivibrio. The sequence goes on from JAISDL010000088.1 coordinate 9,633, forward strand.
ATTTTTCGCTCGGCGACGGCCGCTTCTTCGTCGACCTGCCGGGTTACGGCTACGCCAAGGCGCCCAAGGAAATCCGCGCGCAGTGGGAAGGCTTGCTGGCGCCCTACCTCATCTACCGGAACCCGCTCGTCGGACTCGTCCTCATCATGGACAGCCGTCGCCCGCTGACCGACCTCGATCAGCGGATGATCGGCTGGTTTTCGCAGACCGGAAAGCCGATCCACATCCTCTTGACGAAGGCGGATAAATTGACGCGCCGCGAGCGGGCGGAAACGATGACGAAGGTGAACGCCGCGCTCATGGAAATGAAGATCGGCGCGAGCGCGCAGTTTTTCTCGAGCTTGAAGCGCGAAGGCATCGCCGAGGCCGAAGAGAAACTCTGCGAATGGCTCGAAATCGCGAATGACCCGCGCGCGGCGACCGCTCCGGAAAAATTGGAAAAAGTGACCGCGCCGCGCGTCGCGCGTCCGAAGAATCGTAGCGCCAAGGGCTGGAGCGCGCGGTGACAGAGGACAGGAGACAGAAGACAGGAGACAGAGAAATATGCGGCGCGAAGCGCCGGAAAATAATCTGTCTCCCGTCTCCTGACATCTGATCCCTGATCCCTGAAAGGAATGTTTCCATGAAATTCAACGCACAGTTTCCGACGACGCGGCCACGCCGCATGCGCCGCGACGAATTTTCCCGGCGCCTGATGCGCGAGTCGGTATTGGCCGTCGACGACCTGATCTATCCGGTTTTCGTCCAAGAGGGGGTAAATCGCGCCGAGGAAGTGCCGTCGATGCCGGGGGTCAAGCGGCTCACGCTCGACCGCTTGCTCGAAGTCGCCGAACGCGCGTTCGCGCTTGGCGTTCCGGCGCTGGCGCTCTTTCCGGTGATCGACGCCGACCTGAAAACGCCGGGGGCCGAAGAGGCGTGGAACCCCGACGGCCTCGTCCCGCGCGCGGTGGCCGCGCTCAAAAAAGCACTTCCCGAACTCGGCGTGATTACCGATGTTGCGCTGGACCCCTACACGAGCCACGGGCAGGACGGCTTGATCGACCCCGAAGACCCGCGAGGCATCGTCCTCAACGACGAGACGCTCGAAGCGCTTGCGAAACAGGCGCTGACGCACGCGCGCGCCGGCGCCGACGTCGTCGCGCCGTCCGACATGATGGACGGTCGCATCGCGCGGATCCGCGCCGCGCTCGACGCGGAGAAGCGGATCAATACGCGCATTCTGGCGTATTCGGCGAAATACGCGTCGTGTTTTTACGGGCCTTTCCGCGACGCCGTCGGCTCGTCGGGAAACCTCGGCAAGGGAAGCAAGGCGACTTACCAGATGGACCCGGCGAACACCGACGAAGCGCTGCGCGAAGTCGCGCTCGACCTTGCCGAAGGCGCGGACATGGTGATGATCAAGCCCGGGATGCCCTACCTTGACGTCATTCGTCGTGTCAAGGACGAATTCGGCGCGCCGACCTACGCTTACCAAGTGAGCGGCGAATACGCGATGCTCAAGGCCGCGGCGAAGAACGGGTGGCTCGACGGCAGGGCGAGCGCGCTCGAATCCTTGCTGGCGTTCAAACGCGCGGGCGCGGACGGTGTCCTGACCTACTTCGCGCTCGAAGCGGCGGTCTGGCTGAAAGAGGGGTAAATGTTCGTCAAAATTCAGGAGTCAGAAGTCAGGAGACAGGAGACAGGAGACAGGAGACAGGAGACAGAGGACAGGAGACAGATAAAAACCGATCGGTGTTTCAAAGCTCTTTTTCCGGCGGCGAAGCCGCCGGTAATTGATCTGATTCCTGTCTCCTGATTCCTGATACCTGATATAGTTGCCGGCCATCGCTCATAAAAGAGGGGGGTCGCTTCATGGACACATCCAACACACGCGAATACCGCATCGTTGCGCTGATCTGCGTCGCCGAAATGTTGACGATGGCGGCTTTTGCCTCCTACGCTTCATTTTTGCCGAGGCTGCGCATCGAATGGACGATGACGGCCGCGCAGGCGGGCTTCATCAGCGGCGCGTTTTTCTTCGGCTACATGGTAACAGTCCCCGTTCTCTCGAGTTTGACCGACCGCACCGACGCGCGCAACGTCTACCTCGTCGCCTGCTGCCTGAACGCCGCGGGCGTTTTTGCGTTCGCCTTCCTTGCGCAAGGAATGTACAGCGGCGCTTTTTTCCAGGCGATCGCGGGGATCGGCCTCGCGGGAACGTATATGCCGGGGCTGAAAGTCTTGACCGACCGCGTCGAGGGGCCGCGCCAGTCGCGCTACATCTCTTTTTACACCGCGTCCTTCGGTTTCGGGACGACGCTCTCGCTCCTCGCGTCGGGCTGGGTCGCCAAAGCGTATTCGTGGCGGACGACGATGGCGTTGCTCGCGCTCGGCCCCTTGCTCGCCGCGTCGATCATGTACTTGGCCATCGACCGCCAAGACCCCGTCAAAAAGCCGAGCGGATCGCTGTTTTCGCAGTTCGGCGACGTCTGGTCGCTCAGCGAGGTGCGCCGTTACATCTACGGCTACGCGGCACACTGCATGGAAATATTCGGCGTGCGTTCGTGGCTCGTCGCCTTCTTCACGTTCGCGTTCGGCGCAAGCGGTGCCCCCGTCAGCCCGACCGAAGCGGCCGCGATCATCAACCTCTTCGGGACGCCCGCGAGCATCCTCGGCAACGAAGCGGCGAACCGCGTCGGCAGAAAACGCTGGATCGTCGCAATGATGCTCCTCTCCGGAACACTTTGCTGGACGGTCGGCTTCACGTCATCGCTCGCTTGGTGGTTGATAATAGGCGCCGTCGCGATTTATTTCGTTACCGCGATGCTCGATTCCGCGTCGCTCACGGCGGGGCTGATCCAGGCGACGCCGCAGGAATTCCGAGGTGCGGCGATGGCGATCTACTCCTTCCTGGGTTTCGGAATCGGCTTCATCGCCCCGCTCGTCTTCGGCGCGACGCTCGATTATTCGGGAGGGAGCGACCGCGCACTTTCCTGGACGCTCGCTTTCGGCATCTTGGGGCTTTGCTGCCTCGTCTGGGGCGTCGTCAATCTGAGGTCGGAGGACAGAAGACAGAAGACTGAGGACTGAGCGCTCACTGCGTTCGCTTTGTGATCTGTGTTCAGTCATCTGTTGTCGCATGATTCCCTCCATCAGATTACAGAACCTTGATTACAGAGGCCGAAGGCCGCTCTGTCGTCTGTCTTCAGTCCTCAGTCTTCTGATCCCGCAATTTTCTCTGGACGAAGGACGGCCAATGCCCGATAATGCCGAGTGTTGTTTCTTCGGCGAAAAACACGACCCGCAAGACCGCCGGAAAGGCGGCGCGCGGAGAAAATGGCCGACGTATGCCCCGCGATGCGTAATTATTGGTGAGAG
>JAISDL010000100.1 GCA_031264825.1 Accumulibacter sp.
GCCGCGCGCAACGGCGTCCGAAGCGTCCACATCATCGACGGCCGCGTCGAGCACGCCCTGCTCCTCGAAATCCTCACCGACAAGGGTGTCGGGACGATGATCAAGAGCCACTGAATCAGAAGACAGAGGACAGAAGACTGAGCGCTCGCTGACGCTCGCTTTGTGATCAGTGTTCAGTCGTCAGATGTCGGATGGGACGCTCCTTCTGATTACAGACAACTGACTACTTAAGGCCGAAGGCCGCTCTGTCGTCTGTCCTCTGTCCTCTGCTCAGCAGGTTTCGAAATGGACGCCGCAGCCCAGATCGCCCGGAAAGGTGCGTCCGAGGAGGATCAGGCCTTTTCCGCTGATATCGATCGACGACTTCCTGATCAGCACTTCCTTTCCGTGCTCGTCGGTGACGCTCGTGCCGTTGGTGCTCGTATCGGTCAGGACGATCCTCCCGGCGCGCCATTCGATTCGGCAATGGTTCCTCGAAACGAGAAAATCGTTCTCGAAAACCAGGTCGTTTTGCGGGTCGCGTCCCAGCGAGACGACGGGGATGTCGCGCGTCAATTCGATCGTTCTGTCTTTGTAGCAGAGCTTCAGAAAAACGCTTTTCGCCTTTCCGGGCTTGGGGTTTTTCTGGCTCTCCCCGACGGGGGTCGAAACGATCAGGTCGCCGTTCATCACCCCCATCGGAATCTCGAGGCGCCAGTCGACGGAAAAAACAGGGATGTCGATCGACGGGGCTTTCAGCGGGGAGGCGAGCGCGTGCAACTCGGGGTTGCTCGCCGCGATGACGTTTTCGGAAGCGACGATGCCGTTGTCGAGAACGGCCAGACCTTCGGCGTTTTCGTTCGCGGCGTTGGGCGTGTCCGACTCTGGATGAACGCCGACGCGGAGCGCGACGTGGCGCTTGAACTGCTGCGGCAGACTGCTGCATCGGTGCTGCATTTCGCACGCGGCGAGCACGGCGGTATCGGCGGTACGGAAGGCCGCGCAATAGCTGTAGGGCGAGCGATCGACGACCTCGCCCTGATACGCCGCGATGACGCGATCGACCCGGTTCAAACGGCGTTTGACCGGATTGTTGTCTTCATCCTTGTCGACGCTGTCGGCGCCGATCCCCGACACTATGGCATAAACCAGAACCCTCTGGCCGGCATTATCGCTCATGGTACGACACCCTGCTTGCAAAAACCGATCCGGAAGCGCTTTCCGAGTCTTTCGCTCGGAGAAAACGCCGCTCGCTTTCCATTAACTGGATTATTAGCATGTTTCGTACCGCTGGACTCTGTGATTTTTCGCACTTTCTCGAAAATTCGCCCGTATCCGCCTAAAAAGCCCGCATCCACTCGCGCGCGCGACACAAATCCTCCCAGGCCTTGGCCTTGTCGGGCAGGTTTCTGAGCAGATACGCGGGATGGTAGGTCACGACGACGGGAATGTCGATTTGGCCTTCCGTATAGCGCAGCCGCTTCCCGCGCAGACCCGCCAGGCTACTTTCGGATCCGAGTACCGAAGAGACGGCGACCCGTCCGAGCAAGACGATCAAGCTGGGCGAAACGAGTTCGATCTGCCGCTTCAAATAAGGAAAACACGCCGCCAGTTCCGTGGCTTCGGGCGTCCGGTTTCCCGGTGGTCTGCATTTTACGGCATTGGCGATGTAAACGTCGTCACCGCGTTTCAATTCGAGCGCCGCGAGCATCGCGTCGAGCAACTTCCCCGCCTGACCGACGAAAGGCTCGCCGCGCGCGTCCTCCTCCGCGCCCGGCCCCTCGCCGATGAACATCCACGCCGCGGCCTCGTCTCCGACGCCGGGAACCGCCTGCCTGCGCCGGGCGCACAGGCCGCACGCACGGCAATCGGCGATGCTCCGGCGTAGCTGGTCCCACCCCATTCCGGAGATTGCGTCGGCGCGCGACGCGGGGGAAGCGTAGGGGGCGTTGGAATCCTTGGAAGCGTTCGCATCGGGCGCGGCGTCAATGGGCAGGAGGCCCACCCGCGGAGGCGATTGCCAGGATACACCGGACGCGGGGTCGGATGACGCCCCCTCCGGGAGCACCGCGTTTTCGGCGCGTTGCGCGGGTTTTTCGGAGCGCGATATTCCCGACACTCCCGACACTCCCGAAGGCGCGCGCAGTATCCAGTACGGCGTGACGCCCATTTCCTCGAATATTTCCCGGCGCGAGAGTTTCATTCCTTTTCCAAATCCTTGATGCTTGCCCAAGAAGACGGGCTACGGACGATACTGTAATACGGCGAGGCGAATCGACAAAGGCAGGGGCGGTGTGTGCAAGGCGTCATGCGACGATTTCCTCGAGCGATCGGCGCATCACCAGCGCGTCTTCGCGCACGCCGTCCTGTGCCGGATAGTACGCGCGCCGGACGCCGACGCGCTGAAATCCGTAATTCTTGTACAAGGCCAGCGCACGGGCGTTCGACGGGCGCACCTCCAGAAAAAAAGAGTCCATTCCGCCGCGTCGCGCCAAATCCATCGCGTGACGAAGCAGGCGCGCGCCGAAGCCGATCCCCTGGAATTTCTCGGCGACGCCCAGCGTGAGCAGGTGCGCCTCATCGACGGCGAGCATCATGACAAAATAGCCGACGAGCGCGCCATCGACACGGCATACTCTCGCAAGCTGGTCGCTTGCGATCGAATCCATGAAGTGGCCGCGTCCCCATGGGGCGGCGTGGACGCGAAGCTCGATCGAAAGCACCTCGTCGACGTCCTCGGCGCTCATCGGCGAAAAAACGGGGGGAGATTTGATCGAAGAATCGCTCAAGCGTTTCTCCCTTCGGCCTCGCGTTCGGCGAGTGTCCTTGCAACCTTGTCGCGCACGTAAAGCAAGGCCGCCTCCGGATGGTCGGCGCGTTCCCCCGCGGCAAAACGCGCCACCGCAAGACGCGCGACGCCTTCGGCGTGCGGCGCGATCTCCGGCCTCCACGCGTCGACGAAGGGCGCCAGACGCTCGCGGACGCCGGGGATATTCAAACCGTTTCCACACGCCAGCCAGCCCCCCTCCGACGGAAGCGGGAGGTTTTCGGGGGAGTAAACGCCGATCTCGCCGTGACGCGCGCCATCGACAAAAAAGCCGGCATAGACTTCCCTCATGCGCGCGTCGAGGATCGCGAGCACGCGCCTTGACCGGGTGAGGCAGGCCATCGCGTCGAGAGTCCCGACGCCGAGCAGCGGCGTCGCGCGCGCGGCGGACAGGCCCAAAGCCAAGCCGCAGGCGACGCGCAGGCCCGTAAACGAACCGGGGCCCTGACCGAAAGCGATCCCGTCCAAGTCGTCCAAACCGATTTGTGCGTCGCGCAGGCAGTCCGACAACATCGGGAGCAGGCTCGACGAATTCGAGTGACCTTCCAGAGAACGGCGAACGAAAAGCGCCCCGCCGACCCAGAGCGCGAGGGTCGCGGGGTCTGCCGCCGTTTCAATCGCCAGAACTTTCATTCGTAAAACTTTTCTCCGGTACAAAAAGCCCGACGACTTTTTACAGGAAAGCCAAACCTCTCCCAAAAACGCTGGAGACGGGCAGTCGCTAATCGCTTGCGCGTGGCGCCTCCTCGGCGGCTGGCGCGGGACTTGCCGCCCACTTTCGGCGTGCAATCATCACGTCCGCGACCGGGACGAGCAGCGCCAGGAAGAGGAAGACTTCCGCGACGATGCGATACGTGCGAATCACGGAACCGACCTTCTTGGCCGCGTAGTCTCCAAAGAGGTCGCCGCCCTTGTGGATCAGATCGAGGAAGGGTGCTCTTTTTACGATATTCCAGCCCTGCATGACTTCGCCACGATTCGTCCCGGCGTATTCTGCCAATTTGTCGACCAGGACCGCCACGCATATATCGACGACGAAACTGCGCGCGCTGTCCGGGAGTTTTTCCCAAACCGCGTTCAGATTTCCCACGCCGCTCCGGATAGAATTGTCGATCCCCTTCTCGAAATGGTCTCTCAGCACCTGTGCCGCCTGCTCGGGCGTCGTGCTACCGAGCAATTTATTCGCTTCCGGCAAGAAATCGCCGATCGCCTTGATGAGAAAACGGTTCGCCGACGGCGCGATATTGTTTCGGATCGTTGCAACCGCCTGCGTTTCGCCGCTGGAGAGGGCGCCGTAGACCGCGCCGAACGCCACCAGAACCACGGGGATATAGAGATAATACAGATAAGTGAGTTTGTCCCAAAGCGGGTTTTCCCGCTTGAAGCAGCCGAATTTCTTGCAGAAATACAATACGAGCAAAGCCAGGAGAAAAAACAGACAGGCGTATTTGAACGAGCTGAAGAATAAATCTTTCGGATTCAGACTCGAAGAGAGGTAGTGGGCAACGCCCACGCTGCTGAAACTCGCCAGCGAACGCGCCAGTTCGCGGGATTCCATCGAAAGGGGATTGACCTCGGCCTTGCAGACAAACGGCGCGAGCAGCAACGCGACCAGGCAAGCCGTGAAATACCCGATGGATCGTTTGATGGTCATTTTCATCGTAAAACATCCTTCCGTTTGGAAACTTCCCTTTCAAGGGGAGTATTTTCAAAAAAACGGACCGACGCCTCTTCAAGGAAGGTCGCTTATTTACTACTTGGCGTATTTTACCGGAACACAGGGCGTCGAATCTCCGCGCAAGCGAAACTGCGTCCAAAACATGGCGGTACGACGATTCCAAAAACGGCGTACGTCGAACCCGCCAAGACCCGCCCAATGCGCAAAATTATTCGACCGACGGCAAACTTTCGGCGCCGCTCGAAAAATCCTCGTGTATAATACGCGCCTCTAAGTCGGCGGCCCGCGAATTCCGCGGGTTGTTTTTGAGTGGTTTCGTCGCGGTCCCTATCGTCTAGAGGCCTAGGACACAACCCTTTCACGGTTGGTACCGGGGTTCGAATCCCCGTGGGGACGCCAGGATTTTTTTGGCGCTTTTGCGCCGGGGTCGAAATCACGGCTTTGAGGTCGTATCGCAGTCAGCGCGGAGTGGTAGTTCAGTTGGTTAGAATACCGGCCTGTCACGTCGGGGGTCGCGGGTTCGAGTCCCGTCCACTCCGCCAATTCTGCTCTTTTTCGGAAAATCCTGACCTGTCCTCAGGACCAGCCTATTCCAATTTGGAGATGAGTCTGAAGGGGAGGGATTTTAGGAGTCGGATGATGCTGTTATGTTAGGCGGGAAAAGGTTGTAGAAAGAGGTCGGGAAATTTCTGTTTCCCGACACTCGGATTATCGCTGATGCGGACGATTTGTGCTGGTTTTTCTTTGTTCAGAAAGGTTTTGTCCGCTGTTGCACGGGGAGGAAGGTCTGTGGGCGGTACCGCCCCTTGATCCTCATTGCCGAGACGAACTTTGTCCGCTGTTGTACGGGGAGAAAAGCCTGTGGAGCGTAGCGGAACAGGCTTTTCTCCCCGTGCGGCGTCATAATCCGGGGTTCAGGCTCCGGGGTTCAGGCTCCGGGGTTCAGGCTCCGGGGTTCAGGCCCTTTTCCGGGCACGCAGGATTTCCTGGAAAAGCGCCGCGCGCGCCGTCCGCATCCGCTCGGCGGTCTGGTTGTCCGTCAGACGCTTCGCCTCGTCTCGCAAGTCACAAAGCCGGACGTTTGGCTTTAGGTTCCGCGCCGCTTCCGGCAGACTGGCGAGCTTCTCCAAGGGCGTTTGCGTCAGTTGAAGCGGGTAGGTCACCCGTACTTTTCCTTTGTCGTCCATACGACGCTCCGGGTAGCGGCAGGGACGGTGCAGGTTCAGGTACGGGACGAGAGTGTCCTGGCAGAACCGGTTGAGTCTGGCCGCGTGTTTCTGCGGGATATGGGCATAGCCGAACGCCTTGCGAATCACCCCCCCGTTCTTGCACTCGACCAGTGCGTTGTCGTTACTGTGCCGGGGGCGTGACTTGGTGAATTCGGCGTTGAGCTTGTCGAGCAGACAGGCGACCCGGTGGTTGATGTATTCGCTGCCGTTGTCGGCATGAACGCCCAGAATCCTGAAGGGAAAGCTTTCCAGCAGGTGTTCCAGGAGAGGGAGCAGGAAGGCTTCGGAAATCTTCTCGCAGCAGGCTACGACTTCCCATTGTGTCACGCAATCTACCGCGTTGATGTAATACACGCCCTTGACCCCGTCCTCATCGCCCTGATGGACGCTGTCGATGCGGAGGAATCCCGCCCGACCTTCCGGTTCCGGGCGCTTGCGCAGGGCGATGCTCACGTTCTTGCTGGGCTTCGTGCCTTCCCAATGTCCGCGCGCTTCCCGGTAGCCCAGGCTGTGCCGCAGGTTGTACAGGTGCGACACGCTGATGCTCGCCAGCCGGCGGTAGCGTTCATCTCCGTATTCGTGCAGGGCGCGATGAAACACGTGCCGGGTCGCCGCTCCGTTCAGGTTCTCGTGCGCTTTGTCCGTCTCCGCCAGCAGGGCAATGTCCTTTGCTGTATAGCGCCGTGCAAATCCTTTCTCCGGCGGCTTTCTCTGTCCCAGCGGCGCATGTTCCCGAAACCGTTTGATCAGCCGCGTCAGGTGCTGTCGCGAATAGCCGCTCGTCGCTTCAAGATAGCGCCGTACCACGCTCTTCTGCGCTTTCTTCAGCTCCAGATACGAGAACCGCTTCAGAACATCTCGCACGTGCCCCTGACGTTCCGCTTCCGTCCCCACCATCCGCGCCGACAGGCCTGCCGTCCCGCGCAGAAACTCTTCGAGACTCTCCAAACTCTTGAGCCGGTCTTCTTGCATGGTCATGATCATCTCCTAATGATCCCGCCTTACAGCTCTTCTTTCAGACTCCTCTCACCTCGGAATCACTTCTTCCTTCAGACTCACCTCATATTGGACTAGACTCTCTTCCCGGCAGGCGGCTTCTCCCTTATAATGCCAGACCTTACAATGAACTCCCGCTGATCGTAGGCATTGCCGCGCCGTGGGCGATTAGAGAAACGCAACGAGAAAACCTGCCGACTGATGTCTGAAAGCCCCACGAATCCTTCAATTCTTTCCTCCCTGCGGGTGCTGTTGCCCTTGGTTCCCCGCAAAGAAAAGCGGCGTTTCGGCGGGCTTTTGTTCCTGTCGGTTCTGATGGCGCTCAACGAGCTGATCCTTGCGGGCTTGGTCGCGCTACTCGCGGCGGTTTTCGGC
>JAISDL010000133.1 GCA_031264825.1 Accumulibacter sp.
TCGAAATTCAGCGCATTGACGTTTTTGGAATACGCCTCGCGCCCCCCCTGGAACATCCCGCAATCGACGAGAAAACGGCACGAATCCGTTTCCACGAGGGTGCACGACCCCGTAACTTCGCCGGCGGCGCCGAAAAAACCTACACGCATAGTTCCTCCCCAATCGATCGACCGCCGCCGAAACACCGTGTTCGACGGCAACTCATTCTAGCGTAAAACAGGCGCGGGTATTACGACGACGAGCGCGGCCGTCGTTACCTGGCTGTTTTCCGCGTTTTTCCAGTGTACGATGCTAGCGTGTTCGGTTTCCCGACCATTTCGACCTTTTTGCCCTTTTCTTTTTCGGTCGATCGGTTCAGGATGAGCGGAAATTTCATTGGCGCTTCGCCATTTTGAGTGGGAAGAAGAGTGTGGAGAATCAAGAAAGAGGTAGAGTAAAGCTTTTGAAGCGGGAGGGGAGCAGTGCATAGGTTGGGGTGAGCGTAGCGATGCCCAACGTCTCGCTTGCGCGAAGCGCAAGCCATTTCAGGATCAGGTATCAGGAATCAGGAGACAGGAATCAGATCGGTCAGCGGCGGCTTCGCCGCCGGAGTGGTGAAAACCCACCCATTCCGCATAGGTTGGGGTGAGCGGAGCGATGCCCAACATCTCGCTTGCGCGAAGCGCAAGCCACTTCAGGGATCAGGGTTCAGGAATCAGGAGACAGGGATCAGATTGATTGGCGGCGGCTTCGCCGCCGGGAAAAAGCAACAAAACACCGATCGATTTTCGTCTGTCTCCTGATACCTGATAAACCTGCGGAATCGTTGGGGTTCGCTGCGCTCACCACCAACCTATACCGCCCCTACAAAGACTTTCGCGCCTTTCGCGTTTTTCGCGGTTGAAATCGGTTTTCATTTGATCCCTGTCGTCCTTTCCATCATTCACACGCATACGGAATCGTTGTGGCTCTCGTTCCTCAGCCCAACCTATACCGCCGAGATGCGCCTGCGGAATCGTTGTGGCTCCTCTCGCTTCGTCGGCAGGTCGTATAATCTCAATAATGTACCCGGACGTGCCGGCGAGTCTTGCCCCGTACAAGGCTGGCAAGGCGTGACCCGTCCGGCGGAATCGGGAGGTTCTTCAGACGATGAAACAACGATCAGACATGACTCGGGAGCAATCCTTCTTCGCGGTGCTCTGCATCGGGACATGGCTCGGCGGCAACCCCGCGACGGGAGGGGCGCTCCCCGAGGGGACGAATTCGGTCTTCGAGTTCTTCAAGATATTTTACGGCGACTTTACGCCGCATAATTGCTACGGTAGCGCGCCCGTCGGCTGCGCCGGTTACTGGTAATTTGAGATGAATCGATTCTGGATTCCGGCGCTATGTGTTTTACTGAGCGCGTGCTCGCACGACACGACGCGCGTCTTCATGGAGAACCTGCTGCTCTCCCGCAGTCCGGTCGAATTCGTCCCCAACGCCATTCGCCGCCCGATCTTCGACTGCAAGACGAGCCCCGACCCGCGCTACCCGTGCCAGGGCGTCGGCCCCGAAGGCTTCGTCCGAGACCTCGTCATCACGCCGTTTGCCAATATCATGGATGCCGAGATCGTCGATTACGACAAAAACCGAACCTACCGCGTCGGTTGGACTTGGTTCTCGATGGTCGGCACATGCAGGATGAGCGAGCGTGCGGAATTCTTCGGCGGTCGATTGTTTTCTGTGGATAGAAATAAAGAGCGGCGTGATTGGGGATTGACGTTCAAGAGCGCGGAAGCGATCAGGGATGCCAAGGTGGCGAAGTTCGGTCAAAATGGAAGCTATCGGATAGGATGGCCGCCGCAGCCGCTCTGCTCGACGGACAGCGTCGACATGGCGGCGGGTTCGCCGTTTCATGCATTTCTTTACTTTTTTGCCCCAGAGGCGGCGGACCGCGCGCGGGTTGGGAACGAGGCGCGGCTCAAGCGCCCCAAGCACAGCGACTTTGCGGTGGGCTGCCGCCGCGAGGAGCGCAAGGGTCTGACGTGGGTCGTGTGCAGCGGCGCGGGGCAAGAAAGGCCGGGGGGGGCGCACGGTTTCCGCGAAACCTTGCTTGAGCGGCGAACGGCTTATCTGGGCGATTCGGGCTTTCTGATCGAACTCATTGCACATTATGAAGAGCCGCTGTACTTGTTCCCGATCTGGTACGCGGAACGCCGCGCCGCGATCGACGCGGTGATCGATTCGATCCACTTCGAGACTCTGCCGTACATCGTGCCGCACGTGATTCCCGAGACGCCTTCGCCGACGCCGAAATGAGTGTGGCGGGTTCTTCGCCATTTCCAGCTCCCCACTTGAAACAGCGAAGAACCAAAAACTTCCGTCTATCCGATCGAAGGCATATTGCGGAATTCAGCGCAAATGTGCAAAACACGAGCTAAAATAAGGAGATGGACGAGAATCGTCGAATCGGGAGATTGCAATGACAGGTTTTTTTCGGAATCTGGCGTTTCTGGCGTTTTTATCCCTGAGTTCCGCCGCGTGGGGAGAAGGCGTCTATGTGACCGAGGGCCCGAACGGCCCGACGTTTTCCAACGTTCCGCAGGAAGGGAGCAAGGAAATCAACCTGCGCCCGCTGACGGTCATCCAGTCGCCGAAACAGGAAGGCGCCGCCACGCCGCCGCCGCCCGCGCGAGGCGCGACGCCCAGGGCGCGCGATCGTGGCACGGCGCCGAGGGTGACGCCGCCGCCGCCCGGCGCGGCGCTCGAGTCGGCGTACCGCGAATTTTCCGTGCTCTGGCCTCTGGATAACGGGAGCGTCATCATCAATCCGGGCACTTTCGACGTGCGCGTTTCCGTCGATCCTGCGCTTCGCCTCGAAGAGGGGCACGCTTTCGCCGTCAGCATCAACGGCGACCCGGTCAGGGAGCGGTTTACGTCGACGGAATTCATGATCCCGCCGGAATTTTGGGGCGAAGCGATTCCGATGAACCAGTTCGCTTCGCTTCAGGCGAGCATCGTCGACAAAAGCGGGAGTGTTCTGAAACTTGCGGAGCCGATCCGTTTCATGATGCGTTTCACGACGGTTTTGCAAAACCCGAATCGGAGTTCTCGTCGCCATGTTCCCGGCTCGATCCTGCCGGGGGGTGTGAATTTCGGTTCGGACAGGCATCCTCCGCGCCCGGACGGTCCGGGTAAAGACTCCTGGCACGGCGACGGCACGCACGACCACACTCCCGACGGCAAACCGCCTTCCGGGAAGTGGGGAGGCCAGCACGGCCCGCAGGGAGACGGCGCGCTGGGCTATGGTGCCTTGCCCGCGTCCGATTCGGACAGGCATCCTCCCGCCTGGAAGGGCGACGGCGCGTCCGACCATCCCCCCATCGGCAGGCCGCATTACGGGAGACGGAAAGGCCCCCACGGCCAACACGCCGACGGCGGTACGTCCGGGAAGCCCGGAAAAGACGGCGGCGCTTCTTCGTCCGCGCAGGGTGGCGCGGCGGCTTCGTCGGGAACGGGCGGCGGCAAGCATTCTCTGGGCGGGAAAAAAGGCTGATTTTTTCAGGAGACAGGAGACAGAGAAATATGCGGCGCAAAGCGCCGGAAAATAATCTGTCTCCCGTCTTCTGACATCTGATTCCTGATCCCTGATGTTGGGGTTCGCGTTGCTCACCCCAACCTATGCACGCTGGGGAACGTTGGGCATCGCTGCGCTCACCCCAACCTATACCCTGTGGAGCCACAACGCTCCGGCGAACAGGAAATA
>JAISDL010000076.1 GCA_031264825.1 Accumulibacter sp.
ATTGATTTCCTGAATCCGCGCGCGAACGCGGTTGAGCATCTCGGTCGCGTTCCCGCCCCGGCGCATCAGGACGATGCCTTCGACGACTTCGTCCATCTCGTTGAACTGCACCTGCCCCAGCCTCGGCGCGAAGCCGACGCCGACTTCGGCGACTTCGCCGACGTGGATCGGGATTCCCCGGTTTTCGGCGACGACGATGTCGCGGATGTCGTCTTCGGACTGGATCAGCCCGACGCCGCGCACGACGTAACGCTGCTCGCCATTGTTCAGCACGTCGCCGCCGACGTTCGCGTTCGCGTTCGAGAGCGCCATCACGAGCTGTTCGAGCGCAACGCCGTAGGCCTGGAGTTTGCCCGGAATCGGGCGGACCTGGTATTGCTTGACGAGACCGCCGAAGCCCGTGACTTCGGCGACGCCGGGGACGACTTTCAGGAGCTTGTAGATGTCCCAATCCTGGTAGGTTTTCAGCGTGATCAGGTCGTGGCGGTCGCTTTCGAGACGGAAGCGCATGACTTCGCCGAGCGCGTCTGCGTCGGGGCTGAGGCGCGGCTGTACCCCGGAGGGCAGGCTCGCGTTGGCGAGGTAGAGTTGCACGTTGTGCCGCGCTCTGAACGGGTCGGACCCTTCGCGGAACTGGAGCGTTACGACCGAGAGGCCGAAGAGCGAGACCGAGCGGAACGAGCGGATGTCGGGGACGCCCGCAAGCGCCGTTTCGATCGGAATCGTCAACTGCCTTTCGATCTCGAGCGTACTCCTCCCGTGCCATTGCGTGATGACCTGGACGTTGAGCGGCGAGATGTTCGGGTAGGGTTCGATCGGCAGGTGCTTCAGCGACCAGAGGCCGAGCGCGACGAGGCCGGCGCACGCGAGCAGGACGACGACGCGAAATTTCAGGATCGAATGAATCGGGTGATCGGAATAGGAAATCATGCGAATCACCCCCGAAACGTCGCCGCGCGTGTCGTAGCGTACGCTGCGACACGCGGAAAGGCCGTCGCGACGCGCGTGCGCGTCTCGCGAGTGAAAGGCTCACCGAGGCGATTCTCGGCGATTCGGAACCGGGATACCGAAGCCGGCGATTCGACTGCGAAGGGGGGTGGAGCGGGAAGGCTTGCGGCGAAGGCGGCGGGACGCGCGCGCGCCGCGGAGTTTAAGCGGCTAGGAAAGCAAAGAAGGCTGGCTGGCTGGCTGGCTGGCTGGCTGGCTGGCTGGCTGGCTGGCTGGCTGGCTGGCTGGCTGGCTGGCTGGCTGGCTGGCTGGCTGGCTGGCTAAATTATACGCTCCTGGCATTGCCTTGTCAAGACCGTTCGTCACTCCGCTTGTCATTTCGTGCATCTTTTTCTCTCCGGAGAAATCAGCTTTCGAAAAGAGCCGCAAATCCGGGGGGCCTTCCCCTTCAATGCCGACTCGCGGAGAATCTTAGCGAATTGCAAACCATTTGTCACACTTTTCGCGCTTTCCGGCTCGTTCTTTTTCCAAACGCACGCCATTCCGTCATTCATACGCATGCGGAATCGTTGGGGTTCGCTACGCTCACCACCAACCTATACCGCCGATGGGCACGGCACGCCGTGCCCTATCAGGCATCAGGAATCAGAGGACAGGGATCAGATCAGTGAGCGGCGGCTTCGCCGCCGGAGAAAGATCGTTGAAATACCGATCGGTTTTCATCTGATCCCTGATTCCTGACATCTGATTCCTGGTAGGCGCGCCGTGCTCCACCGAGAACCCAACGCATCTGGCAATCGCCGTGGATCTCGATCAGCTCCGCCTATACCGGTTCTTCCCGATCGGTTTTCATCTGTCTCCTGTTTCCTGATTCCTGATGCGCCTGCGGAACGTTGGGGTTCGCTCCGCTCACCACCAACCTATACCGCCGCTGGGCACGGCGCGCCGTGCCCCACCGAGAACCCAACGCATCTGGCAATCGCCGTGGCTCTCAATCCGCTCCGCCTATATCGGTTCTTCCCGATCGGTTTTCATCTGTCTCCTGTCTCCTGTTTCCTGATTCCTGATTCCTGATGCGCCTGCGAAATCGTTGGGCGTAGCAATGCCCAGCCCAAGCTATACCGGATGAAGGCTTGGGAAACGGATTCAGTCGGCGGGAGGGAGTTCGCGCTTCTTTCCGTCGCGGCCGATCGCGACGTAGGTGAGAATCGCGTCGGTGACTTTGGTGACGACCGGATTTTCGGGGTTTCGTTCCGCGTAAACCGAGACGGCGACCTTGATCGAGGTCTTTCCGGTTGAAACGATGTCCGCGTAAAAGCTCACGATGTCGCCGATCGCAAGCGGGGATTTGAAGAGAAAGGAGTCGACCGAAATCGTCGCAACGCGCCCGCGCGCGCGCCGCATCGCCGTCTGCCCGCCCGCCATGTCGACCAGCGACATGACCCACCCGCCGAAAACGCTGCCGTTCTGGTTGACGTCGGACGGCACCGGAACGACGCGCAGGATCGGCGTCTCGTCGGGCAGTTCGGGGTGGTTTTCAACAGGCATCTCTTGTCCTTCTGTTTGTAAACATGCGAAAGCCGGACTCATGAGTCCGGCTTTCGATCGTGTTGCCGGGGCGTGACTCAAGCCGCTTCGGCGGCGCTTTCCGCAGACCCGGCGGGAAGGTCGGGTTGGTCCATGAGCGAGACGAGCGCCATCGGCGCGTTGTCGCCGAGACGAAAACCGCACTTCAGGATGCGCAGGTAGCCGCCGTTCCGCGTCGCGTAGCGCACGCCGAGTTCCCTGAAGAGTTTGAGGACGATCGCACGGTCGCGCAGGCGCGCGAACGCAAGGCGGTGATTGGCGAGCGTCGGTTTTTTTCCGAGCGTGATGAGCGGCTCGACGACGCGGCGCAACTCCTTGGCTTTCGGCAGGGTCGTCTTGATCGTTTCGTGCTTCAGCAGGGAAACCGCCATGTTGCGGAACATGGCGCGGCGGTGTTCGCTCGTTCGATTGAGCTTTCGTAATCCATTGCGGTGACGCATACTTTTATCCTTCTGTGTTTCCCGTTCGGCGGTTTCATTCCATTTGCGAATCGACTTCGCGTTTCCGGCGACCGATGGGTGAAATTATCTTTCGAGTCCGAGCGGCGGCCAGTTCTCGAGCTTCATTCCCAAGGTCAGGCCGCGCGCGGCGAGCACTTCCTTGATCTCGTTGAGCGACTTTCTTCCGAGATTGGGGGTTTTCAGCAACTCGTTTTCGGTGCGCTGGATCAAATCGCCGATGTAGTAAATATTCTCGGCTTTCAGGCAGTTGGCCGAACGAACCGTCAACTCGAGGTCGTCGACGAGGCGCAGGAGAAGGGGATCTACCTGGATCGGCTTCTGGCGCTCGATGGGAACCGCGGTTCCTTCGAGGTCGGCAAAGATGGAGAGCTGCTCCATCAGGATGCGCGCCGCCATGCGGATCGCCGTTTCGGGTTCGATCACGCCGTTGGTCTCGATCTCCATGATCAGCTTGTCGAGGTCGGTGCGCTGTTCGACACGCGCGCTTTCGACCGAATAACTGACGTGGCGAACCGGGCTGAACGACGCGTCGAGGACGAGCTTTCCGATGTTCTTGGTGCCGTCGACGAGTTTGTGGAGGTTCCCCGGCACGTAGCCCCGACCCTTTTCGACTTTGAGTTCCATCGAAAGGTTTCCGCCCGTCGAGAGGTGCGCGATCACGTGGTCGGGATTGACGATCTCGACGTCGTGTGTGACTTCGATGTCTTCGGCGCGAACGACGCTCTCTCCGGACTTTCTGAGGCGGAGCGTCGCTTCGTTACGGCTGTGCAACTTGAAAACGACACCTTTCAGGTTCAGGAGGATGTCGACGACGTCTTCCTGGACGCCGTCGATCGTCGAATACTCGTGGAGAACGCCGTCGATCGTCACTTCGGTCGCCGCGAAACCCGGCATCGAAGAAAGGAGGATGCGGCGCAGGGCGTTGCCCAGCGTATGTCCGTAGCCGCGTTCGAACGGCTCCATGACAACTCTCGCATGTACCGGCGAGAGGCTCGTCACGTCGATGATTCGTGGCTTCAAAAGTTCTAAGTTTTGCATAGTATCTTCGTCCTTTGCCTTCTCCGGCCGAACTCCGGTCGGGCAAGCAAAATCACTTGGAATAGAGTTCGATCACGAGGCTTTCGTTGATCGTGGGCGGCAGTTCGCCGCGTTCGGGGCGCGCCTTGTACGTTCCCCGCGCTTCCTTTGCGTCCACTTCGACCCATTCCGGAAAACCGCGCGACTCCGCGGCGGCGAGCGCCGCCTTGACGCGCAACTGGTTCCTGGCCTTTTCGGCGACTTCGACGACGTCGCCGGGGCGTACCTGGAACGAGGGAATGTTCACGCGGCGGCCGTTGACGCAGACGCCGTTATGACGGACGACCTGGCGCGATTCGCAGCGCGACGCCGCGAATCCCATGCGGTAGACGACGGTATCGAGCCTCGATTCCAGAAGCTGGAGCAGGATCTCGCCCGTGACGCCCTTGCGGCGGTCCGCTTCTTTGTAGAGTTTGCGAAACTGTCCTTCGAGGACGCCGTAAATACGGCGGATCTTCTGCTTTTCGCGCAGGTGAACGCCGTAGTCGGACAGGCGTTGCCCCGAGCGTTGACCGTGCTGACCGGGCGCGTACGAGCGGTGCTCGATGGCGCACTTGTCGGTGAAGCATTTTTCGCCTTTCAGGAAGAGCTTTTCGCCTTCCCGGCGGCATTGACGGCATTTCGGATCAAGATTGCGAGCCATGTATATTCCTCAAATCCGGCGTTTTTTCGGTGGGCGGCAACCGTTGTGCGGAATCGGCGTCACATCGGTAATCGCGGTGATTTTCAGACCGAGCGCGTTCAGCGCGCGCACGGAAGATTCACGACCCGGCCCCGGCCCCTTGATGCGGACTTCGAGGTTTTTCACGCCGCAATCGACGGCGGTTCTCCCCGCGGCCTCGGCGGCGACCTGCGCCGCGAAAGGGGTGCTCTTGCGCGAGCCTTTGAAGCCGGCGCCACCCGAAGTCGCCCATGACAAAGCGTTGCCTTGACGGTCGGTGATCGTGATGATGGTGTTGTTGAACGAAGCGTGGATGTGCGCGATCCCTTCGGCGATGTTCTTCTTGACCTTTTTGCGAACTTTCGTTGCAGTCTTTGCCATGTTTTCGAATCCTCTTATTTCTTGCTGGCGGCAATGGCCCTGCGCGGCCCTTTACGGGTACGCGCGTTCGTGCGTGTCCGCTGACCGCGGCAAGGCAAACCCTTGCGGTGACGCAGTCCGCGATAGCAGCCAAGGTCCATCAGGCGCTTGATGCTCATCGTGACTTCGCGGCGAAGGTCGCCCTCGACGGTGAATTTACCGACCTCTTCGCGCAGACGATCCATCTCGGCCTCCGAAAGGTCCTTGATTTTCGTCATGCGAGAAACGCCGACAGCGTCGCAAATCTTTTGCGCGCTGGTGCGGCCGATGCCGTAAATCGCCGTCAGCGCGATTTCGGCGTGTTGATGATTGGGTATGTTTACCCCTGCGATACGGGCCATCGATTTACCCCAGCTATGCGTAATTCTTCATGATATCCGACCGGATGACGCTTTCGAACGCCGCCGATCAACCCTGGCGCTGTTTGTGGCGCGGATCCGAACAGATCACGCGAACAATACCGTGGCGCCGAATGACTTTGCATTTGCGGCAGATGCGTTTGACAGATGCCTGCACTTTCATGATTCACTCCTTCATTACGGCTTCGGGCGCAGCCGGCCTTCCGCTCGATACTTTCCTGCGTAGAAATTCCTTCATTTGGCGCGAAAAACGATCCGCGCGCGGCTCAAATCGTAAGGCGTCAATTGCACGGTCACTTTGTCGCCTTCCAGAATCCGTATGTAATGCATGCGCATCTTCCCGGAAATGAAGCCGAGAACGACGTGGCCGTTCTCGAGCCTGACCTTGAAAGTCGCGTTGGGGAGCGTCTCGAGGACCTCCCCCTGCATTTCAATTAAATCTTCCTTCGCCATTTTTTCCTTTGAAGTTCGCTTTTTTCAGGAGCCCTTCGTATTGATGCGACATGACGTACGCCTGTACCTGGCTCATGAAATCCATCGGAACGACCGCGATGATGAGCAACGACGTTCCGCCGAAATAGAACGGCACGTTCCACTTCATGATCAGGAACTCGGGCAAAAGACAAACGATGGTGATATAGCCCGCACCGACGAGCGTCAGACGCTTGAGAACCTTGTCGAGGTAACGCGCGGTCTGCTCTCCGGGACGGATTCCGGGGACGAAGGCGCCGCTCTTCTTCAGGTTGTCGGCGACTTCCTTCGAATTGAAGACGAGCGCCGTGTAGAAGAAGCAGAAGAAGACGATCGCGACCGCGTAGAGCATCGCGTAGATCGGCTGTCCCGGAGACAGGACGCTCGCAATGTCCTTGAGCCAGCGCATCGAATCGTTCGACCCGAACCACTCGCTGAGCGTCGCCGGGAAGAGGATGATCGACGAACCGAAAATCGGCGGGATGACGCCGGACATATTGAGCTTCAGCGGCAGATGCGAACTCTGCCCACCGTAGAGCTTGTTGCCGATCTGCCGCTTGGCGTAATTGACGAGAACCTTGCGCTGCCCGCGCTCGACGAAGACGACGAAGGCGGTGACGCCCGCGACGAGCGCGGTGACGAAAATCGCCGTCAGCGGGTGCATCGACCCCTTGCTCACGAGTTCGAGCGTACCCGCGACCGAGTTGGGCAGGCCCGCGACGATGCCGGAACAGATCAGGATCGAGATTCCGTTGCCGAGTCCGCGTTCGGTGATCTGTTCGCCGAGCCACATCAGGAACATCGTCCCCGTCACGAGCGTCGTGACCGTCACGATCCTGAAAATCATTCCGGGAACGGGGACGAGGTTCGCCTGCGATTCCGCCAGAATGGCGATCCCCGTTCCCTGGAAAAGCGCGAGCGCGACGGTGCCGTAGCGCGTGTATTGCGTAATCTTTCGACGCCCCGGCTCGCCTTCCTTTTTCAGGGCTTCGAGCTGCGGAACGGCGTAGGTCATCAGTTGCAGGATGATCGACGACGAGATATACGGTGTGATGCCGAGCGCGAAAATACTGAAACGCCTCAGCGCGCCGCCCGAAAACATGTTGAACATGCCCAGGATGCCGCCCTGTTGCTGATTGAAGATTTCGGCGAGCTTCTGCGGGTCGACGCCCGGGACGGGGATGTGCGCGCCCAAGCGGTAGACGATCAGAGCGCCGAGCAAAAAGAAGAGCCGACGCTTCAAGTCGCCGTACTTGCCTTCCTTGCCGATCCGTGTCAGATTATTCGCCACAACGCACCCAATTTATTCCGAAACGCTGCCGCCCGCGGCTTCGATCGCCGCCTTGGCGTTCTTCGTCGCGCCGATGCCCTTCAGGACGACCTTGCGCGAAATTTCCCCGGTCAATATGACCTTGGCCGACAAGGCGTTTCGGGGAATCAGGTCGGCCTGAATCAGCGTCGCCAGGTCGATTTCGTCGATCGGCAGCGCGTTGATGTCCGAGAGGCGGACTTGTGCGTTGCGCGCGCCGGTCAGCGAAACGAAGCCG
Organism: Accumulibacter sp.; assembly: GCA_031264825.1. GTDB lineage: Bacteria > Pseudomonadota > Gammaproteobacteria > Burkholderiales > Rhodocyclaceae > Propionivibrio. The sequence goes on from JAISDL010000076.1 coordinate 7,532, forward strand.
CGCTTCGGCAGGCGGCGCTGCAAAGGCATCTGCCCACCCTCGAAACCGACTTTGTGGAAACCGCCCGCGCGCGACTTCTGCCCCTTGTGTCCCCGACCCGCCGTCTTGCCGAGGCCCGAACCGATACCGCGCCCGACGCGGCGCTTGGCGTGCTTCGCGCCCTCGGCGGGGGCAATCGTATTGAGCTTCATTCTTGTTCCTCGCACTTCAGAAGGTAGGAAACCTTGTTGATCATTCCGCGAACCGCCGGCGTATCTTCCAACTCGGAAGAACTGTTCAGGCGGCGTAGCCCAAGCCCCCGAACCGTCGCGCGGTGAGGCCGCTTCGTTCCGATCAGGCTCTTGACGAGCGTGACCTTGATTTTTTTGTCCGCCATGGTCTTATCCCAGAATCTCTTCGATCGATTTTCCGCGCTTGGCCGCGACTTCCGCCGGCGTATTCACGGACACCAGGCCGTTGATCGTCGCGCGGACGATGTTGTAGGGATTGGTCGAACCGTGCGCCTTGGCGACGACGTTCGTCACGCCGGCGACGTCGAAAACGGCGCGCATCGCGCCGCCCGCGATGATTCCCGTCCCTTCGGGCGCCGGTTGCATCATGACCGACGAGGCGCCGTGACGACCGACGACGGTATGGTACAAGGTCCCGTCCTTGAGACTGACGCGAACGAGTTTGCGCCGCGCTTCTTCCATCGCCTTTTGCACCGCGACCGGAACTTCGCGCGATTTTCCCTTCCCCATCCCGACCCGACCGTCGCCGTCGCCGACGACGGCAAGCGCCGCGAATCCAAGAATCCGCCCGCCCTTGACGACCTTCGTGACGCGATTGATCGAGATCATCTTCTCGCGCATTCCGTCGTCGGGCTTGTCGTTCTGCTGGTTCTTCTTACTCTGCGGTTTTGCCATTATTCACTCCGATTCTTGCGCGCGGTCAAAACTTGAGTCCGGCTTCGCGCGCGGCTTCCGCCAAGGCCTTGACGCGCCCGTGATATTGAAAACCGCCGCGGTCGAACGCGACGCGCTCGATTCCGGCGCTCTTCGCGCGTTCGGCGATGAGCTTCCCGATGAGCGCCGCGGCGCCGACGTTTCCGCCGCCGTTCAAGGTCTTGCGCGTCTCCGGTTCGAGAGAAGACGCGGTCGCGAGCACTTTCGCGCCGCCCGGTGAAAAAACCTGGGCGTAGATGTGGCTGTTCGTGCGATGGACCGACAGGCGCACGACGTTCAATTCAGCGATCTTCAGCCTTGTCTTGCGCGCCCTGCGCAAACGCGCCTGATTCTTGTTATTCATCGTCAAACCCTTATTTCTTCTTCGTTTCCTTGATAACGACCACTTCGTCGGAGTAGCGCACGCCCTTGCCCTTGTAGGGTTCGGGTTTGCGGTACGCGCGAATCTCGGCGGCGACCTGACCGACCTGGCGCTTGTCGACGCCCTTGATCAGAATTTCGGTCTGCGTCGGCGTCTCGCACTTGATCCCTTCGGGCATCCTGTGCGCGATCGGGTGCGAATAACCGAGCGTCAGATTGAGCGTGTCGCCTTGCGCCTGCGCGCGGTAGCCGACGCCGACCAAATTGAGTTTGCGTTCGAACCCCTTGCTCACGCCCGTCACCATGTTGGCGATCGTCGCGCGGAAAGTCCCCGAAAGCGCGTTGGAATTGACCGCGCCCTCGACCGGCCGGCAAAGGATCGTTTCGCCTTCCCTTTCGACTCTGACGGCGGGGTGCGCGGCGAGTTCGATCGCTCCGAGCGGCCCCTTGACCGAGATCAGCGAAGCGTCGATGGAAACCTCGACCCCCTGGGGCAGCGCGATCGGATTTTTGGCAATACGCGACATGATTTCCCCTTCAGGCGACGATGCAGAGCACTTCGCCGCCCGTGTTGCTGGCGCGCGCCTTGCGGTCGGTCATAACTCCCTTGGGCGTGGAGACGATCGCCACGCCCAGGCCGTTCATCACGCGGGGGATATCGTTCGCCCCTTTGTAAATACGTAGCCCCGGCCTCGAAATCCGGTCGATGCGCTCGATGACCGGGCGTCCGGCGTAATACTTCAGCGCAATCTCGAGAAGCGGCTTGCCGCCGTTCTCACGCACAGCGAAATCGTCGACGTAGCCCTCATCCTTCAAGACCTTGACGATCGCCACCTTGACTTTCGAAGACGGCATGTCGACAGACACCTTGCTCGCCATCTGGGCATTGCGGATGCGGGTCAGCATATCGCTGATCGGATCGCTCATACTCATAATCGTTTTCTCCTGCTTACCAGCTCGCCTTGGTCATGCCCGGCACCTCGCCGCGCATGACGAAATCGCGCAATTTGCTCCGCCCCAGACCGAACTTGCGATAAACGCCGCGCGGACGCCCCGTCAGCTTGCAACGGTTGCGCAGACGGACGGGACTCGAATTCCTCGGCAAGGCCTGAAGTTTCAGGCGCGCTTCGTAACGCTCCTCGTCCGAAAGCTTCGCATCGTTGATGACCGCCTGGATCGCCGCGCGCTTCGCAGCGTATTTTTCGACCATCTTGCGCCGTTTTTCATTTCGGTTGATCAGTGCAAGTTTCGCCATTTTCGCCTCAATTCTTGAACGGAAATTTGAACGCGCCGAGCAGTGCGCGCGCTTCTTTGTCTGTCTTGGCCGTCGTCGTGATGCTGATGTTCATCCCGCGCAAGGCGTCGATCTTGTCGTATTCGATTTCGGGGAAGATGATCTGCTCCTTGACCCCCATGTTGTAGTTTCCACGGCCGTCGAAGCCCTTGCCCGAAAGCCCGCGGAAGTCGCGGACCCGCGGCAGCGCGACCGTCACGAGGCGATCGAGGAATTCGAACATGCGCGGACCGCGGAGCGTCACCATGCAGCCGATCGGGTACCCTGTGCGAATCTTGAACGCCGCGATCGATTTGCGTGCCTTCGTGATCACGGGCTTCTGCGCGGCGATCTTCGTCATGTCGCCGACCGCGGCTTCGAGGAGCTTCTTGTCGGCGACCGCGCCCCCGACCCCCATGTTCAGGGTGATCTTCGTGATGCGGGGAACCTCCATGACCGATTTGTACCCGAATTCCTTCACCAGGTTCTGCACGACCGTCGTTTTGTAATAATCCAGCAAGCGCGCCATGAGTGCTCCTTAAGCCTCGACCAGTTCGCCGTTCGATTTGAAAAAGCGAACCTTCCTGATTTTCTTCCCGCCGTTCTCGCTCGCGTCCTCGATCAACCGAAAACCGACGCGGTCGGCCTTTTTGGTCGTCGGGTTGTAGAGAAGGACGTTCGAGATGTGCAGGGGCATGTCCTTGTCGATCACGCCGCCGGGCATCCCCTTGATGGGGTTGGGCTTGACGTGCTTGCGGACGCGGTTCAGGCCTTCGACGACGACGCGGTCGTCCTTGACGCTCATGACCGTCCCCCGCTTTCCCTTGTCTTTTCCGGCGGTCACGACCACCTGATCACCTTTGCGAATCTTGTTCATCTCCCGCCCCCTACAGCACTTCCGGCGCCAGCGAAACGATCTTCATGAAGCGTTCGCTGCGCAACTCGCGCGTCACCGGCCCGAAAATGCGCGTGCCGATCGGCTCGAGCTTGTTGTTGAGAAGCACCGCGGCGTTGTTGTCGAATTTGACGAGCGAACCGTCGCCGCGGCGCACGCCTTTGGCCGTGCGAACGACGACGGCGCTATATACGTCGCCTTTCTTGACGCGCGCGCGGGGGGCGGCGTCCTTGATGCTCACCTTGATGATGTCGCCGACACCCGCATAACGGCGCTTGGAACCTCCGAGCACCTTGATACACATCACTGAACGGGCGCCCGTGTTATCGGCCACGTCCAGAACCGTCTGCATCTGGATCATTTATCTCTCCAACTTGTCCCGCCCAAGCGGTCAGTCTTGGACCCCGTACGGGGAAAAACGCCCGGACACGCCGAGCGCGAAAAATTAGATATTATAGTCTTTTCGTTGAAAAAGACAAGCTCGACGCTCAGATGGCGATCGCTTTTTCCAGGAGCCTGGACACAACCCAGGCCTTCGTCTTCGACAAGGGCCGGGACTCCTGGATTTCGACGAGGTCTCCCATCTTCGCCTGATTGTCTTCGTTGTGCGCGTGATACTTGCGCGAACGCGCGATGATCTTGTTGTAGATCGGGTGCTTTACGCGACGTTCGACAAGCACCGTCACGGTCTTGTCCATCTTGTCGCTCGTCACGCGCCCGACCAGGGAACGCTTGTTTGTCGTTTCGCTCATTGTTGCACTGCCTTTTCGCGGAGAAGCGTGCGAACGCGCGCGATATCGCGGCGCACCTTGCCTACCTGACTGTTGTTGTTGAGTTGCTGGGTCGCGATTTGCATCCGGAGACTGAACTGCGCTCTCAGCAATTCCAGAAGCTCCTTTTCCAGTTCGTCGACGTTTTTTTCTCTGAGTTCCTTGGCTTTCATCGTCTTAACCCACCCTTCGCGTCACGAAAGTCGTCGGGATCGGCAGCTTGGCCGCGGCGAGCGTAAACGCCTCGCGCGCGAGCGTTTCGCTGACGCCGTCCATCTCGTACAGGACCTTGCCCGGCTGAATTTCCGCCACGTAATATTCCGGATTGCCTTTTCCGTTGCCCATGCGGACTTCCGCCGGCTTCTTGGAAATGGGTTTGTCGGGAAAAACGCGGATCCATATCCGGCCGCCGCGTTTCACGTGCCGCGTCATTGCGCGGCGCGCCGCCTCGATCTGCCGCGCGGTCAGGCGACCCCGACCCGTCGCCTTGAGACCGAAATCACCGAAGCTCACCTTGGCTCCGCGCGTCGCCAGACCCGTGTTGCGGCCTTTTTGCTCCTTGCGGTATTTTCTTTTAGCTGGCTGCAGCATCTGTCGTTCCTGCCTTTCTCACACGTTTCGCCGGCGTCTTTGCCTCTGGAGAAGCCGGAGCGCCGGAGGTTTCCTGCCTGGCCCTCACGCGGCCTTTCGGTTTTTCGGAAGCGTCGCCGGAAGGTTTGGCGACGCGGCGCGGCTTCTTCGCCGCCTCTTCCGCGGGCGCTTCGGGCGGCAACGTCGGCTGCTCTTCGCGAGCGAGCATTTCGCCCTTGAAGACCCAGACCTTGACGCCGATGATCCCGTAGGTCGTCAAGGCCTCGGAAACGGCGTAGTCGATGTTCGCGCGCAGCGTATGCAGGGGCACACGCCCTTCGCGGTACCACTCGGAGCGCGCGATCTCGGCGCCGTTCAGGCGCCCCGAACTCATGATCTTGATCCCTTGCGCGCCCAGGCGCATCGCGTTTTGCATCGCGCGCTTCATCGCGCGGCGGAACATGATCCGCTTTTCGAGCTGTTGCGTGATCGAGTCGGCGATCAGTTGCGCGTCGATTTCGGGTTTGCGGATTTCTTCGATGCTGACATGGACAGGAACGCCCATGATCTTTTGCAGTTCCGCCCGCAGGAAATCGATTTCTTCGCCTTTTCTGCCGATCACGACGCCCGGACGCGCGGAAAAGACCGTGACGCGCGCGTTCTTCGCGGGGCGTTCGATCAGAATGCGGCTGACCGAGGCGTGTTTCAGGCGCTCTCTCAAGAATTCGCGCACCTTGACGTCTTCATTGAGCATGCCGGCAAAATTCTTGCTGTTCGCATACCAGCGTGAGGACCAGTCCCGCGTGACCGCCAAACGAAAACCCGTCGGATTTATTTTTTGTCCCATTGCTTTCCCTTTAGTTTCCGACGGTCAAAAAGATGTGAGACGTCGGTTTGATGATGCGGTTGCCGCGTCCTTTGGCGCGGGCGGTAAAGCGTTTCAGGACGGCGCCTCTCTCGACGCAGATGAACGTCACCTTCAATTCATCGATGTCGGCTCCATCGTTGTGTTCGGCGTTTGCGATCGCCGACTCGAGGACTTTCTTGATGATTTTCGCCCCTTTCTTGGGGCTGAAAGTCAGAATATTGAGCGCCTTGTCGACCGGCAAGCCGCGTATCTGGTCGGCGACCAGGCGGCCTTTTTGCTCCGACAGGCGAACACCGCGCAAAACAGCAGGAGTTTCCATACCGATTCCTTATTTTTTCGCTTTTTTCCCGGCGGCGTGGCCCCGGAAAGTGCGGGTCAACGAAAATTCGCCGAGTTTGTGACCGACCATATTGTCGGTCACGTAGACAGGGATGTGCTGTTTGCCGTTGTGTATGGCAATCGTCAGGCCGACGAAATCCGGCAGGATCGTCGAGCGGCGCGACCACGTCTTGATCGGGCGCTTGTCGCTCGTGGCGCGAACGTTTTCAACCTTTTTCATCAGATGGGCGTCGACAAACGGCCCTTTTTTAATTGATCGTCCCATGACTTCTATCCCTTAGCGTTTGCGACGGCGCTGCACGATCATCGAGGTCGTGCGCTTGTTGCGGCGGGTACGGTACCCTTTTGTCTTCGTTCCCCACGGGCTGACCGGGTGCATGCCCGCGGCTGTCTTGCCCTCGCCGCCGCCGTGCGGGTGGTCTACCGGATTCATGACGACGCCGCGAACCGTCGGGCGGATTCCGCGCCAGCGATTCGCGCCGGCCTTGCCGATCGAACGCAGCGCGTGTTCTTCGTTCCCGACTTCACCGATCGTCGCGCGGCATTCGACGTGGACGCGGCGAATCTCGCCGGAACGCAAGCGTAGCTGCGCATAAACGCCTTCGCGCGCGAGGAGCTGCGCCGACGCGCCCGCCGAGCGCGCGAGTTGCGCGCCCTTTCCGGGGATCATTTCGATGCAGTGGATCGTCGTCCCGACCGGGATGTTGCGGATCGGCAAGGCGTTGCCGATCTTGATCGGCGCTTCGGAACCGCTGATCACCTGTTGCCCGACGGCGAGGCCCTTCGGCGCGACGACGTAGCGTCTCTCGCCGTCCGCATAAAGCAGGAGCGCGATGTTCGCGGTGCGGTTCGGGTCGTATTCGAGACGTTCGACCTTCGCCGGGATGCCGTCCTTGTTGCGCCGAAAATCGATGATGCGGTAGTGTTGTTTGTGCCCGCCGCCCTGGTGACGGGTCGTGATATGCCCGTTATTGTTGCGGCCCGCTTTTTTCGACTGCGCTTCGAGCAACCCGGAAAACGGCGCGCCCTTGTGCAGATCGCGGTTGACGACCTTGACGACGGCGCGGCGCCCCGGCGAGGTCGGTTTGACTTTGACGAGAGCCATTACGCCGCTCCTCCATCGACGAAGTTGATTTCCTGACCCGCCTTGACGCGGACGTAGGCTTTTTTCCAGTTCTTGCGCGCGCCCATATAGCGGCCGTAACGTTTCGCCTTGCCCTTGACGTTGGCGATCTGGACGGATTCGACGTCGACCTTGAAGAGCAGTTCGACCGCTTGTTTGACTTCGGGCTTCGTCGCGCTGGGGACGACGCGGAAAATGACCTGTCCGTGCTTGTCGGCGATGAAGGTCGCCTTTTCTGAAATCTGCGGCGCGAGGAGCACCTGCATCAAGCGTTGTTGATTCATCCCAGAATCTCCTCAAACAGGGCGACGGCGCTCCGGGTCATCAAGACCTTGGGAAAACGGATCAGCGACACCGGGTCGGTCTCGCTGACTTCGAGAACGAGCACGTTGGGCAAATTGCGCGAAGCGAGAAAAACGTTTTCATCGAGCGCGTCGGTGATCACGAGGAGAGGCTCGACGTAGCCCATCTCCTTGATCTTCTTCGCGAACAATTTGGTCTTCGGCGCTTCGACGGCGATCGAATCGACGACGGCGAGCCGGTCTTCGCGCACGAGTTGGGAAAGGATCGAAGCCATTCCCGAACGGTACATTTTCTTGTTGAGCTTCTGCGTGAAATTCTCGTCGGGCGAATTCGGGAAAATACGGCCGCCGCCCCGCCACAAGGGTGAGGACGACATCCCCGCGCGCGCGCGGCCCGTTCCCTTCTGACGGAAAGGCTTGGCGGTCGTATGCTTGACCTGCCTGCGGTCCTTCTGCGCGCGCGTTCCGGCGCGGGCGTTGGCCTGGTAGGCGACGACGACCTGATGGATCAGCGCCTCGTTGTATTCACGCGCGAACAATCGGTCGGAAGCTTCCATGCGGCTGGACTCTTCACCCTGTTCGTTGATCAGTTTGAGTTCCATTTATGCCCCCGCCTTGATTGCAGGACGTACGACCAGGTCAGACCCCTTGGCGCCGGGAACGGCGCCCTTGAGCAAGAGCAACTGGCGGTCGGAATCGATGCGGATGATTTCCAGATTCTGCTGCGTCCTCTTCGCGTCGCCCAGGTGGCCGGCCATCCGCTTTCCGGGGAAAACGCGGCCGGGGTCCTGATTCATGCCGATCGAACCCGGCGCGTTGTGCGATACGGAATTGCCGTGCGAGGCGCGCTGCGAGCTGAAATGGTGGCGTTTGATCCCGCCCTGGAACCCTTTGCCGATCGTGTTCCCGGTCACGTCGACTTTCTGCCCGACCGCGAAGATCGAAACGTCGATCGCGTCTCCGGGCTTGAATGCAGCCAGGTCGCCGGCGGGGATCTGGAATTCTTTCAGAAGGCTCCCCGCTTCGACGCCCGCCTTGGCGAAATGCCCGGCGAGCGGCTTGGTGACGCGCGAGGGACGGCGTTTGCCGAAGGCCACCTGAACGGCGGCGTAGCCGTCGGCTTCGGGCGTTTTTACCTGGACGACGCGGTTGTTCGATACGTCCAGCACCGTGACTGGAATCGACAAACCGTCGTCGGTAAAAATACGCGTCATGCCGACCTTACGACCAACAAGGCCTAGACTCATGATTATTCTCCTCTTGCCGGCTGCGATTGGCCGGCGAGCACTGCGTCAAAACGGACGGCTCTTTTGGCCGCCCAGCGAAACATGATATTTTAACTGCAAAAAATAACTATTGCAACTTGATTTCGACGTCGACGCCGGCCGGAAGGTCCAGCTTCATCAGCGCGTCGACGGTCTTGTCGGTCGGGTCGATGATGTCCATCAAGCGGAAATGGATGCGAATCTCGAATTGGTCGCGCGAAGTCTTATTGACGTGCGGCGAACGCAGGACGTCGAAGCGCTGGATGCGCGTCGGCAACGGAACCGGGCCGCGAACGACGGCGCCGGTACGCTTGGCGGTTTCGACGATTTCCATCGCCGACTGGTCGATCAGGCGGTAGTCGAAGGCTTTCAGGCGAATACGGATTTTCTGGTTTTGCATGTTTTTTCCAAAGAGCGATGGAAGCGGCCGTTCGACCGGACGCTTCCACGGTTTGACGAATCACTCGATAATTTTTGCGACGACGCCGGCGCCGACGGTATGACCGCCTTCGCGGATGGCGAAGCGCAGACCTTCTTCCATCGCGATCGGGCTGATCAGTTGTACCGTCATCTGGACGT
>JAISDL010000077.1 GCA_031264825.1 Accumulibacter sp.
ATTGATTTCCTGAATCCGCGCGCGAACGCGGTTGAGCATCTCGGTCGCGTTCCCGCCCCGGCGCATCAGGACGATGCCTTCGACGACTTCGTCCATCTCGTTGAACTGCACCTGCCCCAATCGCGGCGCGAAACCGACGCCGACTTCGGCGACCTCGCCGACGTGGATCGGGATTCCCCGGTTTTCGGCGACGACGATGTCGCGGATGTCATCCTCGGACTGGATCAGACCGACGCCGCGCACGACGTAACGCTGCTCGCCGTTGTTCAGGACGTCGCCGCCGACGTTCGCGTTCGCGTTCGAGAGCGCCATCACGAGCTGTTCGAGCGCAACGCCGTAGGCCTGGAGTTTTCCCGGAATCGGGCGGACCTGGTATTGCTTGACGAGACCGCCGAAGCCCGTGACTTCGGCGACGCCGGGGACGACTTTCAGGAGCTTGTAGATGTCCCAATCCTGATAGGTTTTCAGAGTGATCAGGTCGTGCCGGTCGCTTTCGAGACGGAAGCGCAGAACCTCGCCGAGCGCGTCTGCGTCGGGGCTCAAGCGTGGCTGGACGCTCGCCGGAAGGCTCGCGTTCGTCAGATAGAGCTGGACGTTCTGTCGCGCCTTGAACGGGTCGGACCCCTCACGGAACTGGAGCGTCACGACCGAGAGTCCGAAGAGCGAAACCGAGCGGAACGAGCGGATGTCGGGGACGCCCGCGAGCGCGATTTCAATCGGGATCGTCAGTTGGCGTTCGATTTCCAGCGTGCTGTTCCCCGGCCACTGCGTGATGACCTGGATGTTGAGGGGCGAGATGTTCGGGTAAGGTTCGATCGGGAGCTGTTTGAACGACCAGAATCCCAGCGCCGAGAGGAGCGCGCAAGACAGGAATATGACGACACGCGCTTTGAGGACGTGGTTGATCGGGGAGGTGGAGGGGATCGCCATGATGGAAGTTCAACCTCGAATGATCGCCTCGTTGATCAGCGTCGCGCCTTCGACGACGATGCGTTCTCCGCCCGAAAGACCGGTCGTCGCGACGATTCGCCCGTCTCCGAGCGTCTGGATCGTTACCGGGACGCGGCGGAAATGATCCGGCTCGATTTCGACGAAGACAAAGGAATCCTGACGGATCGAGACGATCGCGCCCTTTTTGATGACGACAGCCTTCTTGATCCCCGTGACGAGCGCTCCCGAAGCGAAGAGTTCGGGCCGAAGTTCGCCGCCGGCGTTGTCGACGGTACAGCGAACGGGCAGGACGTGCGTGACGGGGTCGACCGTCGTCCCGATGTAATTGACCGTACCCTGGAAGAGTCTGTCGGGGAGCGCGGGGACCTTGAGTTGGAGCGTCTGTCCGAGTTTTACACGCGCGTAATCCTTTTCGTAAAAATTGCCGACGAACCAGATTTTCGACGTGTCGGCGATCGTCATGAAGTCGTCGCCGATTCCGAGGAAGGCGCCGGGGTCCATATTGCGCTTGACGATCGTCCCGGCGATCGGCGCGCGGAGCTTCAAGTGCGTGACGACGCGCCCGGTTTTCCCGACCTGCGCGATGTCGGCGTCCGACGCGCCGAGAACCTTCATCCGGCTGACGACCGATTGCTCGGTAAACTTCGCTTCTTCGACGAGGTCTTTTTGCGCCGTGGCGTTCAGCGCACGGACGGCGTTTCGCGCGAGCAGGTATTCGTTCTGCGCCGAAATCCAGTCGGGGCTGAAGAGTTCGGCGACGGACTGGCCGAGCGCGACTTTGGTCCCTTCAAAAGCGAGGATGCGGTCGAGACGCCCCGCGACGCGCGACGAGACGAGGTGGACGCGCTCGGCGTCGGCGGCGAGTTTCCCAGAAATGAGCACCGTGTCGGGAACGTCGGTCAATTCGACACGTTCGACCTTGACGAAGTCGGGGTTGAAGCCGCCTTCGGGCGCGCGGATCGAATCCCTGACCGCGACGACTTCCCTTTCTTTTTCGGGCGGTTCTTCCTCGACGATTTCGCTCCGCTCACGATGCCCGATGAACCAGCCGATGCCTACCCCGACAAAAAGAAGGATGACCGGCAAAAACTTTTTCAACTTTTCCATAAGCTGCTTTCTTGAGTGCCGGCTAGACGCCGCTTTTCATTCGATCGTCGTTCCTACGATGGATTCGATGCCGCTCCATGCGTGCGCGGCGGACGCTTCGGCCTGGAGGAGCGAAAGCTCGGTCGAACGCAAATTCGTCTGCGCGAGAAGAAGCTCGGTAAAGCCCCGGCCGCCGTTGTTCGTCGAATAGTTCTGCCGCGCGAGCCGCCACGCGACCTGCGCCTGTTCGAGTTGCCTCGCCCGGAGGAAGCGGATTTGCTCGCGGGCCTGAAGGAGCAGGTTGTGGTGCGTCGCAAGGTCGAGGAGGAGTTGCTGGCGGACGACTTGTTCGTTGGCGCGCGACGCGATCAGCGAGGCGCGCGCCTGGTCGACGCTCGCCCTTTCTTTCGTGAAGCCCCAGGTCGGCAGGATGATGTCGAGTTCCATCCCGTATTCGTTCCCGCCGAAACCCCACGGCGGGTTGTCGCTCGTCTTCGTCACGACGATTTCGAAATTCGGCAAATAGGATTTCTTGGCGTATTCGACACCTTTTTCGGCGGCGCTGATTTCGAGCGCCGAACCGCGAATTTTCGGGCTGTTCTGTAAAGCGAGTTCGACGAGTTGATCTTTTGTCGGGATCTTCTCGCGCAGCGCGGGTATCTGACCGCGCACTTCGAGCGGCGTTCCGGCGTCGCGCCCGACGATGCGGTTCAGCGCCTGGACGGCGTTGTCGATCCGGCGGCGAAGCGAAAACAGTTCGTTCTCCGCGCCGCTCTGCGCGACCTGCGCGTTCAGGTAGTCGACGTAGGCCGCCGCGTTGCTCGCGTACTGGATTTTCGAAATCTGCTTGATCTGTTCGAGCCGCGCGAGGTTGTCCTGACTGATGAGCGCTTCGCGCTGGAGCGAGAGCAGAAGCCAGAAATTGGTCTTGAGTTCGGCGAGAAGTTCCTGCTTCAGCGCTTCGGCCTCGGTGCCGATGATGTCGGCGCGATCCTGCGCGATGTCGGCGGCGAGGCGCTTCTTGCCCGGAAAGGAAAGCGGTTGCGTCAGCGTGTAGGAAAAACCGCGCGACGAACCGAAACGCGCCGGGTTGTTGCGCATCGGGTTCTGGATGAAGCCGATTTCGGGGTTGTCGAAAGCCAGCATTTGGGGAACGACCGCCTCGGCGGCTTTTTGTTCCTGGCGAACCCGGTGGATGTGCGGGTTGTCGGCGTCGAGCAAGGCCGAGAGTTCCGCGAGGGTAAAGGTTTGCGCCGCCGCGCAAAACGGCAACGACGATGCGAGGAGCAACGACGCGTACGCAAGAACACGGGCCCGCGCGAAAGCGCCTTGAAGTGCGGTCACTTGTGAAATCCCGGTAAAAGACCACGGTATTATATCGACCGACTCTTCCACTTACCTGACAGCAATCTTCCATTTTCCTGACAATTCGTGACGCTGTTTTTCGGGGTTTGACGATTCCGCGCTTCTTCGTTCTCTTCGTTCAACTCCGCGCGATTTCGCCGAAAACCTTTCATTGGCGCGGCGAATATCGGAAAATGGACGGAAAGACAAATTTGCACAAACTTCTATCGCGTGATGCGACCCATGAATATCCTGCTTGCGGAAGACGATGCACTCCTTGCCGACGGACTCGCGCGCGCGTTGCGCCAGTCGCGCTACGGCGTCGACTGGGCGCGCGACGGCGCCGAGGCCGATATGCGTCTCGCGCAGCGGAACTACGACCTCGCGATTCTCGATTTGAGTTTGCCGGGTCTCGACGGCAGTGACGTTCTGCAACGTCTCCGCGAACGCGGGCAGCGGATTCCGGCGCTGATCATCACGGCGCGCGAGGCGATCGGCGAGCGCGTCCGTCTGCTCGACCTCGGTGCGGACGATTACCTCGTCAAGCCGGTGTCGATCGACGAACTCGAAGCGCGAATCCGCGCGTTGATTCGCCGGGGTTCCAGCGACGGCGCCCCGATCGTGACGCTCGGCCACCTGCGGCTCGACCGGAACGGAAAGCGCGCGTGGGTCCATTCGGATTCCCTCGACCTGACGGCCAAGGAGTGGGAGGTGCTCGAATACCTCGCCCTGCGCGCCAACAAGATCGTCAGCAAGGAGAAAATCATGGACTCCCTCTGCGACGAAGACCACGCGATCACGCCGAACGCGGTCGAAAAATACATCTCGCGTCTGCGCACCAAGATCGCTCCGTCGGGGACGACGATCCGAACGGTCCGCGGCTTGGGCTATTACCTCGACGCACCGGTTCAGGGATCAGATGTCAGGTATCAGGGATCAGATGAAAACCGATCGGTGTTTCGTTGATTCTCTCCGGCGGCGAAGCTGCCGCTAACTGATCTGATACCTGATCCCTGATTCCTGATACCTGAACCCAATGAATCCCCGGAACAGTCTGCGCAAGAAATTATTGCAGATGCTTTTGTCGACGATGCTGCTCGTGATGATCGTCAGCGCCTTCGTCGGCTATTCGATTGCCTTTCGGAACGCCACGCTCGCGTACGACCAGACGCTTTTCGACACGGCACTCGCCGTTTTGAGGCAGGTTCAGGTCACGGACGGAAAGCCGTCGCTGAACCTCTTGAGCGAAGCCGAACAGGTGTTGCTGACGGACAATTTCGACCGTGTCTATTTCCGCGTCCTCGACGCCGTGGGCGGCGAAATCGGTGGAAACCGTCCCATCCCTCTGCCCGAAGGGGATATTCCGAAAAACAAGGGCTATTTTTACGACGCCGAGGTCGAGGGCGAGGCGATCCGCGTCGCCGCGTTCCTGACCGAAAAGGCGCGGAGGCCGCTCACGATCCTCGCCGCCGAAACGCGGATCAAGCGCGACAACCTCGTCCGTGAAATCCTGATCGGGATGCTTCTCCCCGAACTCATTCTCATCGGCGTCACGCCGATCCTGATCTGGTTCGGCATCCGTGCCGGATTGAAACCGCTCGAAGACCTGCGCGAACAGTTGGCGAACCGTTCGCAAAACGACTTAAGACCGATCGAAGCGAAGGAAATGGCTTACGAAATCCAGCCGGTCATCCGGCAGATCAACGACCTGTTCGAGCAGGTCGAAGCTTCGCAGGAGGCGCAGCAGACCTTCGTTTCCAACGCCGCGCACCAGTTGAGGACGCCGATCGCCGCGCTGCGCGCACAGTTCGAGGCGATCTTGAGAGAACCGGCGAGCGCGCAGCACGCGCAGCTTTCGCAGATGCTCCCCGCGCTCGAACGGCTCACGCGCCTGATCCATCAGTTGCTCTCGCTCGCGCGCGCCGAGCCTTCCGACGAGAGCGCGCGGCAAAGCGTCGACCTCTCCGAAATCGTCCGCGACCTTGCCGAAGACATGCTCGCGCAAGCGATTGCGAAGGGGATAGACTTAGGGTTCGACCTCGAAACGGCCAAGGTCAAGGGAACGGCCTTGCTGCTCCGGGAAGCCGTCGGCAACCTGATCGACAACGCGCTCCGCTATACGCCGCCGGAAGGTTGCGTCACGGTGACCTGCCGCGCGGAAGGCGCGGATTCGGGTGGTGTCGTTCTGCGCGTCGAGGACAGCGGCCCGGGGATTCCCGAGGAACTCCGCGAGAAGGTTTTCGACCGCTTTTACCGCCTGCCGGGGAGTTCGAGCGACGGAAGCGGGCTTGGGCTTGCCGTCGCGCGGCAGATCGCGCGCCAGCATGACGCTAGCATTGTCGTCGGACGCTCCGACGAACTCGGCGGAGCGTCGGTCAGCCTGGAGTTCAGAGGACTATAGCTTGGGGTGAGCACAGCGAACCACAACGGAAAGACGCTGGATTATCCCGGAGAGCTTGGAATGAGTCTCCTCCGAATATCATCCCCCCGTAGGGGCATGGCGTGCCGTGCCCAGCGGCGGTATAGGTTGGGCTGGACGGAGAGAAGCCCAACGATTCCACATGGGTATGAATGATGGAATGGGGCAGGTTTGTAAAGGGAAAGACACCCTGGGCTCGGCACGCCGTGCCCCTACGCGCAACGTCATACCTTCGAAGCGCCAATGGGTCCGCTTTTGCGGGAATGATGCCGTTCCTGTCATGGCTTGCGCTTCGCGCAAGCGAGATGTTGGGCTTCGTTCCTCAGCCCAACCTATACCTGGTGGGGTTTCGTCACTCCGGCGGCGAAGCCCCTGCTGACTGATCTGATTCCTGTCTCCTGATCCCTGATACCTGTCATGGCTTGCGCTTCGCGCAAGCGAGATGTTGGGCTTCGTTCCTCAGCCCAACCTATACCTGGTGGGGTTTCGTCACTCCGGCGGCAACGCCGCCGGTAACTGATCTGTCTCCCGACATCTGTCTCCTGTCTCCTGAAATCAAAACCCCGGCGTGGATTCAAATTGCATGAATTCTCCGCTTTCGGGGTGCGCGAATGCGAGGGTGGCGGCGTGCAGCAGGAGGCGTTCGGCCTTCGCCTTGACGGTGTCGTCCGCGTAGAGCGGGTCGCCGAGGATCGCGTGGCCGATCGCCTGCATATGAACGCGGAGCTGGTGCGTGCGCCCCGTGACCGGCGTCAGTTCGACGCGCGAGGCGTCGTTTTCCGCGTCGTATCGAACGACGCGGTAGCGCGTCAGCGAGGGCTTCCCCGCGTCGAAATCGACTTTGTGCAAAGGGCGGTTCGGCCAATCGACCTTGATCGGCAACGAGACGGCGCCGGATTCGGGGGCAAGACGCCCCGAAACGACGGCGACATAGCGCTTCGCGGTCCGGCGTTCCTGAAAGAGAATACTCAGCGCGCGGTGGATTTTTTTTCCGCGCGCGATGACGATGAGACCCGACGTGTCGAAGTCGAGCCGGTGGACGGTCAAAGCGTCGGGGTAGCGTACCTGGACGCGCCGGATCAGCGCGTCCTGCTTGTCCGGCCCGCGACCCGGGACGGAAAGCAGACGTGTGGGCTTGTCGACGACGAGCAGCGCCGAGTCGGCGTAGACCAGCTTGAAGTCTTCTTCCCGCTTCGTTTCAGGGGTATGTGTGGAAAAGTTCATCGGCGGCGCGAAATAATCCCGGAACGGCGACAAGACACGCTCGGGTTGAGCGATAATACAGGGTTTATCAATCTTATCAATCTTATCGATCCACGGGTCGATCGGGGCGCATCGACCGTCCCGAACGTATCCTGGCAAGGAATCCGCAATTATGGAAGACGTTTATGTGTGTTGATGATTTTCGTTGGATGCTCGGCAAGCGAGAACTTGTCCCGATCATGGTCGGCGGCATGGGCGTCGATATTTCGACGTCATCCCTGGCGCTCGAAGTGGCGCGCTTGGGCGGGGTCGGGCATATTTCGGACGCGATGATCCACACCGTCTGCGACCGCCGTTACGATACGTCTTACGTCAAGGAAAAACTCAAGAAATACAAGGAAAACGCCGACAACCGGGATAAATCCCCGGTCAAGTTCGACCTCGGCAAACTCGCGGAAGCGACGCGGCTGCACATCGGCAAGGCGATGGACGCCAAGAAGGGGCCGGGACTCGTCTTCGTCAACTGCATGGAAAAACTGACGATGAACGCGCCCAAAGAGACGCTCGCCGTGCGTTTGAAAAGTGCGCTCGACGCCGGGATCGAAGGGATCACCCTCGCGGCGGGGCTCCATCTCGCTTCGTTTTCGCTGATCGAGGACCACCCGCGTTTCCGCGACGCCTTCCTCGGCATCATCGTTTCGTCGCTGCGCGCGCTCCAGCTTTTCATCCGCAAGACCGCGCGCAACCGTCGCCTGCCCGACTACGTCGTCGTCGAAGGCCCCTTGGCGGGCGGGCATCTGGGCTTCGGCATGGATTGGGCGAAGTACGATTTGGCGACGATCGTCGCCGAAATAAAAGCCTGGCTCTCCGCTGAAAAGCTCGACATCCCGCTGATCCCGGCCGGTGGAATCTTTACGGGCGGCGACGCCGCGGCCTTTCTCGAAAACGGGGCGCGCGCGGTACAGGTCGCGACGCGCTTCACCGTCGTCGAGGAAGCCGGCCTGCCGGACGACGTCAAGCAAAAATACTTCAAGGCATCCGAATCGAATATCGAGGTCAACCAGATTTCGCCGACCGGATACCCGATGCGCATGCTGACCGAAAGCCCGGCGATCGGCGCGGGAATCCGGCCCAACTGCGAAGCCTACGGCTACATCCTGAACGGCGAAGGATCTTGTTCCTACATCGAAGCGCACTTCCGTGAAACCGGTCGGAACCCCGACGCGCGGCGGATTTCCGTCAAGGAAAAAACCTGCCTATGCACGCAGATGCGCAACTTCAACCTCTGGACCTGCGGTCACAATACCTATCGGCTCAAGGACACGACGCGCCGGCGCGACGACGGGAGCTATCAGGTGCTGACGGCCGAACACGTCTTCCGCGACTATCAGTATAGCGCTGGTGACGAAATCGCGCTGCCTGCGCCCGCCTGACGCTTTGCATCTCGTCGGCGTCGAGCCTCGGCCCGTTCCTCTCTCGACTCGATGAGACCCATACGTCATGCTTAGCTACCGCCACGCCTTTCACGCGGGGAATCACGCCGATGTCCTGAAGCACCTCGTCCTCGTCCAGATCGCGCGCCACTTGGGGCAGAAGGAAAAACCTTTCCTGTACATCGACACGCACGCCGGCGCAGGGCGCTACGCGCTCGATTCGGGTCACGCCGCGCGCCTGAAAGAGTACAAAAACGGGATCGGCCGCGTCTGGGAGCGCGGCGACGCGCCGGACGCCGTCGCCGATTACGTCTCGCTCGCGCGGCGCATCAACCCCGACGGGCGCTTGAGAGCCTATCCGGGGTCGGCGCTCTTCGCGTTTTTCACGCTGCGCGATTGCGACCGGCTTCGACTCTACGAATTGCACAGCGGCGACGCGCCGCGACTCAAGGAAAACACGAAAGCAGCGGGACGCCGCGTGACCGTCGTCGCCGGCGACGGCTTTGCCGGCTTGAAAGCCTTGCTGCCTCCGCCGACGCGCCGCGCGCTCGCGCTGATCGACCCCTCGTACGAGGAAGACCGCGATTACGACCGGGTCGTCCACGCCGTGAAGGACGCGCTCGCGCGCTTTCCGACGGGTGTCTACGTCGTATGGTACCCACGGCTCGCGCGGCTCGGTTCGACGCGGCTGCCGTCGCGCTTGAAACGCGCCGCCCTTGGGGACTGGCTGCACGTCACGCTCGACGTAGGGCACCCGCCCCGCGAAGGTCTGGGTCTTTACGGCAGCGGCGTCTTCGTCTTCAACCCGCCCTGGACCTTGCGCGCCACGCTCGCCGAAACGATGCCTTGGCTCGTCGAAGCGCTCGCCGTCGACGCAGGCGCGGGCTTTACGATTCAGGGATCAGGAATCAGGGATCAGGGATCAGATGAAAACCGATCGGTTGGAATGGCGCGTATAGGTTGGTGGTGAGCGGAGCGAACCCCAACGATTCCGCGTGCGCATGAATGATGGAATGGGGTGGTATAGGTTAGTGTGAAACAACCCGTGATTTGGGCGCAAAAAATCATCGCCGACAATGACGCCGCGATGAATGACGCAAAGAGCAAATGCCTGTAACCCGCCACCTCGGCCAAGCACCCCCTCTTGGTGCCTCT
>JAISDL010000164.1 GCA_031264825.1 Accumulibacter sp.
GGCAAGCGAGCGACAAAGCGCGGCTCTCGACGGGAGACCCCCTGAAGTTTGACGCAATCGACTCCAAGCGCTTGAGGGTTGGAACGCGGTTTACCCACGCGATGAGCGGCAACGTCAAAGCCTACGCCGGAATAGCGGTTGAACGAGAATTCGGAGGCGAAGCCAAAGCGACGACGAACGGCTACAGAATCGACGCGCCGACGCTCAAGGGCAACACCGGGATCGCGGAAGTTGGAATCACCGCGACCCCGACCGCCGGCAAACCGCTCTTCCTCGACTTCGGAATCCAGGGTTATGCCGGGAAGAGAGAAGGGGTGACGGGGAGTTTGAGGGTGAATTATTTCTTCTGACATCAGGAGACAGGAGACAGAGGACAGGAGACAGATGAAAACCGATCGGTTCTCGGCGGTATAGGTTGGTGGTGAGCGTAGCGAACCCCAACGATTCCGCATACGGATGAATGACGGAACAGGATAGCAGGAATCAGATGAAAACCGATTTCAACCGCGAAAGGCGCGAAAGACGCGAAAGGTCTGTATTTCTTTTTCGCGCGGGTACGTGTTTCGCGGTTCTTGCCTTCTGAACCCTGATACCTGAAGGGCACGGCACGCCGTGCCCCTACGCGCGAATCGACGATGCGCGGATGGTTGACACCGCTTTTGTAGGGATGATGCTGATCCTGAAGTGGCTTGCGCTTCGCGCAAGCGAGGTGTTGGGCATCGCTCCGCTCACCCCAACCTATGCACGCTGCGGAACGTTGGGCATCGCTGCGCTCACGCCAACCTATACTGGTGGGGTTTCGTCACTCCGGCGGCGAAGTCGCCGCTGATTGATCTGATCCCTGATTCCTGACATCTGATACCTGATCGGCGGCAACGCCGCCGCTAACCGATCTGATCCCTGATACCTGATTCCTGATCAAGGGATTGACGCCTTCTTCCCTCAGCAATTCGGTCAGCGTGATGAGCGGGAGGCCGACGAGCGCGGTCGGGTCGTCGCTTTCGATTTTCGTGACGAGGGCGATTCCGAGTTCTTCGGATTTCGCGCTGCCGGCGCAGTCGTAGGGCTGTTCTTTTCGGAGGTAGTTTTCGATTTCTTCGTCGCAAAGCGCGCGGAAACCGACGCGGGTCGGGACGTTCCTGACGCGGGCGACGCCGCTTTGGGCGTTGAGCAAACAGACTCCGGTATGGAAGGTGACGACGCGCCCGCGCATCTTCTGGAGTTGCCGGACGGCGTTTTGGTGCGTGAGCGGTTTGCCGAAGATTTCTCCGTCGAGGCAGGCGACCTGGTCGCTTCCGATGATCAGCGCGTCGGGGTGGATTTTGGCGACGGCGCGGGCTTTTTCTTCGGAGAGCCGAAGCGCGGTCTGTTCGGGGGATTCGTCGGGCCTTGCGCCTTCGTCGATTCGCGGGTCGGCGACGTCGAAGGGGATTTTGAGGCGGTCGAGGAGTTGGCGCCTGAACGGTGAAGTCGATGCGAGGACGATTCGGGAAGCGGGCATGAAATCTCTCTTGTCGGTGTGCGGCGGGAAGCGGCTCCGGGAGCGCTCATTCCAACTCCGGTTCATCCCTGGTCGGCTTCGCCTCGCGGCACATAAGACCTGTGAAGCGGCTCGGCATCAAAGCATGACTGAGCTGGAAAAGGAATCAAAGTTTTGACTTTCCGGAGCAAAAATAATATCATGCGCGCCTTGTCGAAAACAGTTTTCGGTTTGAAGCCTCCTTTTGGAGGATCATCCGGCACGAAGGGGCGATAATCCCGGCGTGTCGTTTTGCCCGGTTACGGGCGTGGTTGAAGCATTGGAAACCCGGCCTGATCGAAGGTTTTCGGGAGACGCGAAAAAAGCCTGTCGGCCTGCGCGCTCCCTTCGTTCCGGGCGCGGATGGCGACAAACATGCCGCAAGTGATCGATTGTCTGACTTTTGCGCGTGACGCGGGGTCTTTGAAAGGCGTCTTGCCGATCGCCGGTTTTTCCCGTCTGCGGGACTGGCTGGCCGGAACGGCGGGCGATTTGGTGTATCGTATCGAAGGCGCGATGAGCGACCGGAAGAGGCCGCGATTCACGCTGGAGGTCGACGCGCTTCTCCTTCTTCGCTGTCAGCGTTGCCTTGAAGGGATCCGGTATCCGCTGAAGTTGCGGTGCGTGCTGGAGTGCGTCGACGAAAACGAGGCGCTGACCCCCGAGGAGATCGGGGACGTGGCGGTGGATTTTTTGCCGGTACAGGATAAAATCGACGTTGCCGCGTTGATCGAGGACGAAGTGATACTGAGTCTTCCAATCGCGCCGCGTCATGAAAACTGCGTTTTGCCCGACGCGGGGAGGGGTCGAGCGGAGAAGCTTTCTCCGTTTTCGGTTCTGAAATCCCTGAAAAACGGCAAGACTTGATTAACGGAGTGAATGATTATGGCTGTTCAGCAGAACAAAAAATCTCCCTCGAAGCGGGGGATGCGTCGTGCGCATGACTTTTTGACCAACGCGCCGCTGGCGATCGAACCGACCACCGGAGAAGTCCACCTGCGCCACCATGTCAGCCCAACCGGCTATTATCGTGGCAAGAAAGTCGTCAAGGACGACAACGAATAATATCCGTGCCTGTACGCCGTATCGCGGGGCGCACGGCTTCCCGCCCGTTTGATTAGAGCGACGGGACGGCGTTTCCCGTTCCCACGGCGGCGCTACGCAAAATATCCCAAATTTTTCCATTCGATAGGCACTGCCATTTCAGATGACGGTTACTGTTGCCATTGATTGCATGGGCGGAGACCACGGTCCGGTCGTGACCGTTCCCGCGTCGATCGCCTTTGTCCGCCGGCACGCGGACGCGCGTGTCGTTCTCGTCGGCATCGAGGACGAGATCAAGCGCTTTCTGAACGAGGGCGGCGTCTCCGAGTCCGAAAGGGCGCGCATCGTCGTCCGCCACGCGCCCGAAATCGTCGGGATGGACGAGTCGCCGGCGATGGCTTTGCGTAACAAGAAGGCGTCTTCGATGCGCGTGGCGATCGACCTCGTCAAGAAGGGCGATGCCGACGCCTGCCTTTCGTCGGGCAACAGCGGCGCGCTGATGGCGATTTCGCGCTTCGTCCTGAAGATGCTGCCGGGAATCGACCGGCCGGCGATTTGCGCCGTTCTGCCGACGATGAACGGCGTCGTCTATACGCTGGACCTCGGCGCGAATGTCGATTGCACGCCGGAGCATCTGTTTCAGTTCGGGATCATGGGGAGTTCGCTCGTCAGCGCGATCGAGCACAAGGAGTCGCCGACGGTCGGGATTCTCAATATCGGCGAGGAGGAGATCAAGGGGAACGACCTCGTCAAACGCGCGTCGGACCTCTTGAAGAACTCCGACCTCAATTTCATCGGCAACGTCGAGGGCGACGGTCTGTACAGGGGTGACGCCGACGTCGTCGTTTGCGACGGTTTTGTCGGCAACGTCGCGCTGAAGACCTCGGAAGGTATCGCACAGATGCTGAATCTTTTCATGCGCGAGGAGTTTTCGCGCAACCTGCTGACGAAGCTCGCCGCGCTCGTGGCGATGCCCGTGCTCAATAATTTCAAGAAACGCGTCGACCACCGGCGTTATAATGGGGCCAGCCTGCTTGGCCTCAAGGGTATCGTTTTCAAGAGCCACGGTTCGGCGGATGCGTTTTCGTTCGGCAATGCGCTGGACCGCGTCGCCGAGACCGTCCGGGGTGGCGTGCTTTCCCGCATCGCGCGCCACGTGAGTTTCCAGCAGGAACGTCTCCAGGAGAATTCCTGAATGTTTGCGCGCATAACAGGGGTCGGCGGTTCTTTGCCCGGAAATCCGGTGACGAATCTTGATCTCGTCCGGCGCGGTGTCGATACCGACGACGAATGGATCGTCACGCGTACCGGCATCCGCTCGAGGTATCTGGCCGACCCTGAAACTTCGTCGAGCGATCTGGCGCTGGAAGCCGCGCGCAGCGCTTTGCTTTCGGCCAAGGCCGACGCTGCCGAAATCGACCTGATCATCGTGGCGACTTCGACGCCCGACTGCATTTTCCCCGGTACGGCGTGTCTTTTGCAGGCCATGCTGGGAAACAAGGGCGCGATGGCTTTCGACGTGCAGGCGGTCTGTAGCGGTTTCGTTTATGCGCTGACGATCGCCGAGAAATTCATTCGCGCGGGCGGGACCAAAAAAGCCCTCGTCGTCGGCGCCGAGGTCTTTTCGCGGATCCTCGACTGGAACGACCGCTCGACGTGCGTGCTTTTCGGCGACGGCGCGGGTGCCGTCGTCGTCGAGGCGTCGGAGACTCCCGGAATTCTTTCGAGCGTCGCGTACGCCGACGGCGCGTATCACGCGATTCTTTCCGTTCCGGGGAACGTCTGCGGGGGCAAGGTCATCGGCGACCCCTTCTTGCGGATGGACGGTCAGGCCGTCTTTCGCTTCGCCGTTCGCGTACTTTTCGACGCGGCGGAGAAGTGTTGCGCGAGCGCAGGGATTTCGCCGAGCGACGTCGACTGGTTCATTCCGCATCAGGCGAACGTCCGCATCATCAATTCAACCGCGAAAAAATTGGGGATTCCCCCCGAACGGATCATCGTGACGGTCGATACCCACGGCAACACGTCGGCGGCTTCGATCCCGCTGGCGCTCAGCGTCGCGGTTGCCGACGGCCGGATTCAGCGCGGTCAAAAACTTCTCCTGGAGGGCGTCGGCGGCGGTCTGACGTGGGGCGCCGTCCTGCTCGAATTCTAACAAGGAGATTCCGCGTTATGGCTTTCGCTTTCGTTTTTCCCGGCCAGGGATCCCAATACGTCGGAATGATGGACGCCTACGGCGATTCATCCGTCGTCCGCGCGACTTTCGATGAGGCTTCGGCGACGCTCGGCGAGGACCTGTGGGCGCTCGTCGCCGACGGGCCGGCCGAAAATCTCGCGCAGACCGTCAATACCCAGCCCGTCATGCTGACGGCGGCGACCGCCGTCTTCCGCCTCTGGCGCGAAAAGGGCGGGAAGGCGCCTTCGGTCGTCGCCGGTCACAGCCTGGGCGAATATTCGGCGCTCGTCGCCGCGGGCGTCATCGCGTTTACGGACGCCGTCCCGCTCGTCCGCCTGCGCGCGCTGGCGATGCAGGAGGCCGTCCCGACCGGCGTCGGCGCGATGGCGGCGATTCTCAACCTCGGCGTCGGGAAAATCCGCGAAGCCTGCGCGGAGACGATCGCCGAACTCGGCGAGGGCGCCGTCGCCGAGGCGGTCAATTTCAACGCGCCGGAACAGACGGTCATCGCCGGGACGAAGGCCGCCGTCGAACGCGCGTGCGCCGTGTGCAAGACGAAGGGCGCGAAGCGCGCCGTCGTCCTGCCCGTGTCGGCGCCATTTCATTCTTCGCTGATTCGACCGGCGGCGGACAAACTCTCCGCGCATCTGGCCGAACTCTCTTTTTCCGCGCCGAAAATTCCCGTCGTGAACAACGTCGATGTGGCGGTCGAAAACGACCCCGAACGGATCAAGGACGCGCTGATACGCCAAACCTATTCGCCGGTTCGCTGGGTCGAAACGATCGAGAAGATCGCCGCGATGGGCATTTCGACCGTCGTCGAATGCGGCCCCGGCATGGTGCTGGCGGGATTGACGAAACGCTGCGCGAGCGCGCTGACGGGCATTGCCCTCTCCGACGCCGCGTCGATCGAAGACAAACTTGGATTGGAGTAAATGATGCCGCTCAAAGGGAAAGTCGCACTCGTAACCGGCGCCGGGCAGGGGATCGGCATGGCGATTCTGCGCGTTCTTGCCGCGAAGGGCGCGACCGTCGTCGGAACCGACATCAACGACAAGGGCATCGCGAGCATCACGGATGCGCTCGCGCAACTCGGCGCGCCGGGCAGGGGAATCCTCCTCGACGTGCGCAACGCGGAACACATCGAAAACGGCGTCGCGCTGGTCGAGAAGGACTTCGGCCCGATCTACGTCCTCGTCAACAACGCCGGGATCACGCGCGACAACCTGGCGCTCCGCATGAAGGACGAGGAGTGGGACGCGGTGATCGAGACGAATCTCAAATCCGTTTTCCGCGTCTCCCGCGCGGTGATGCGCGGAATGATGAAGGCGCGCGCCGGACGGATCGTCAATATCACTTCGGTCGTCGGCCACGCGGGGAATCCCGGCCAGTCGAATTACTGCGCCTCGAAAGCCGGCGTCTCGGGTTTGTCGCGCGCGCTCGCACGCGAACTCGGAGGCCGCGGAATTACGGTAAACTGCGTTGCGCCGGGTTTTATCGACACGTCGATGACGCAGGTTCTCGATGAAAAGCAAAAAGCGGCATTGATTTCAAAAGTCCCGCTGGGACGCCTCGGGACGCCCGAAGACGTTGCTGCGGCCGTCGGTTTTCTCGCGTCTCCCGAAGCGGCGTATATTTCCGGGGCGACGATTCACGTCAACGGGGGGATGCACATGGAGTGACGCGGGCAGAGGAACGAAGGGATGGTGTGAATCGTCCCGTTTGGCAGAAACCGGCTGTTTTGGTAGGATGTTCCGGTTTTGTTTCGGAATGAAATTTCAGGAGGAGTCTTTCAATGGAGAATATCGAGCAACGCGTCAAGAAAATCGTAGCTGAACAACTCGGCGCCAACGAGGCGGACATCAAGAACGAATCGTCGTTTGCCGACGATCTGGGCGCGGATTCGCTGGATACCGTCGAACTTGTCATGGCGCTTGAAGAGCAGTTCGAGTGCGAAATCCCGGACGATGAGGCCGAGAAGATCTTGAACGTTCAGCAAGCCATCGATTACATCAAGGCGCACGTCAAGTAATTTTCTCGGGAATTGACTGCGGGCGAAGCGTTTGATTCTTTGATCCCTCGACGCTTCGAAGTTTCGAACGTCGCCCGGGGCCGTTCCATGCGGCTTATCGTCGTTCGATCCGCTTTTTTCTCTCACAGGACAAAGGAAGAAGAAATTGACACGTAGAGTCGTTGTTACCGGTCTGGGCATCGTTTCGCCCGTTGGAAACACGGTCGAAGAAGCGTGGCGGAATATCGTCGCCGGCAAATCCGGAATCGACACGATCACACGCTTCGACGCTTCGAATTTTCCTGTGCGGATCGCGGGCGAGGTTCGCGGTTTCGACATTTCCAGATACCTTCCGCAAAAAGACGCGCGGCGGATGGATACCTTCATCCACTACGGCATCGCCGCGGGCGTCGACGCGATCCGCGACGCGGGGCTGGAGCCGAATCCCGCAAACGCCGACCGCATCGGCGTTTCGATCGGTTCGGGCATCGGCGGCCTGCCGATGATCGAGGAGGCGCGCGACGAATTCAAGGTCTCGGGCGTGCGAAGGATTTCGCCGTTTTTCGTTCCGGGTTCGATCATCAACCTGATTTCGGGAAACCTCTCGATCCTTTACGGGTACAAGGGGCCGAATATCGCGCTCGTCAGCGCGTGCTCGACGGGTTCGCACAGCATCGGCGAAGCGGCGCGTCTCATCGAATACGGCGACGCGGATATCATGATCGCCGGCGGCGCCGAGTCGACGATATCGCATCTGGGGATCGGCGGCTTTTGCGCCGCGCGCGCGTTATCGACGCGCAACGACGACCCGGCGACGGCCAGCCGCCCGTGGGACAAGGACAGGGACGGCTTCGTGCTCAGCGAGGGCGCGGGCGTCATGGTGCTCGAAGAATACGAGTGCGCCAAAGCGCGCGGCGCGAAAATTTACGCTGAACTCGTCGGCTTTGGCCTGAACGGCGACGCGCACCACCTGACGGCGCCCTGCGAGGACGGCGAAGGCGCGGCGCGCTGCATCACGGTCGCCTTGAAGAACGCGCACGTCAACCCCGACGAGGTGAGCTACATCAACGCCCACGGTACCTCGACGCCGCTCGGCGACAAGGCCGAAACGCTCGCCCTGAAACGCGCTTTCGGCGACTATGCGAAGAAGCTCGTCGTCAATTCGACCAAGTCGATGACCGGACACCTTTTGGGCGCGGCGGGCGGAGTCGAAGCGGTTTTTTCGGCGCTTGCGCTTTACGACCAGGTTTCGCCGCCGACGATCAATATCTTCAACCAGGACGAGGAATGCGACCTCGACTACTGCGCCAACGAGGCGCGCCGGATGAAGATCGACGTCGCCGTTTCGAATTCCTTCGGGTTCGGCGGGACTAACGCTTCGCTCGTCTTCCGGCGTATTTGACGCCTCGCTGATCGGCGAGGTGCCGGTGACGCGGCGGGGCTGTTGAACCTCGTCAAACTCCGCGCGTCGCGGCGGCTTTTCATCGCCTCCGCGCTTGTCCATCTGCTCGCGGTTTTTTCGATCCTCGTTCTCCCGTGGCCGATTTGGAGCCGTGCGCTCCTTTTGGCACTCGCGGGCGTCTCGGCTTTTTACGCGATGCGCCCGTCCGAAATCGAAGAAATCGTTTTTTCCTACGCGGATACGCGAATGAAAGTCCGCATGCGCGGTCTCGATTTACGCGAAGCGTCGATAGGCGAAGGAAGCACGGTTTTTTCGGGTTTGATCGTCCTGAAGCTGAAGTTCGACGACGCGCCGCCCTGTAGCGTGACGCTCCTGCCCGACCAGATGTCGGCGGAGGAATTCAGACGCCTGAACGTCTGGCTGCGCTGGAATTCATCCGCGGCGCTTCCGTGAGTTCGACGCCCGCATGCTAGAATGAAACGTTTCGATCGAATCCGATCTCCCCAGGAAAAAATGCCATGACCCGTTCGCCTTCCGCACTGCTTTTCGCGTTCGCCGTTTTCGTTCTTTCCGCGCCGGCCGCGCACGCCGAGGATGTTCCCCAGCCTTCATCGAAAACCTTGACGGCGTTTTCGTCCGAGCGCGCGCTGAAAGACTGGCTCGCCGAGAAGAAGAAAGCCCTCGAAAAGGCGGGGGTCAGGGCACGGAGTCAGGGTAACAAAGCCGAAGCAAAGATGGTGATGGAGGCGGCGCCCGCGCCCGCACCCAATCAGGTCGCCGATGAGGCTTCCGATGCGGAGTCCATCACGAATACGCAGACCGCCGGCGTCGACGAAGGCGGGATCGTCAAACTCCACGGCGATTTTCTGATCGTTCTGCGGCGCGGCCGTCTCTTCACGCTCAGCGTCAGCGCCGGCGCACTGAAGCCGGTTTCGGTCATCGACGCCTTCGCGCCGGGATCGCAGGGCGGCGGCTGGTACGACGAACTGCTCGTCTCCGGGAATACCGTCATCGTCGTCGGCTACAGCTATGCCAAGCGCGGAACCGAGGTCATCCGTTTTTCCATCGACGCCAAGGGGGTGCTTTCGTATCGATCGACGCACATCCTGCGTTCGAACGACTACTACTCGTCGCGCAATTACGCGAGCCGCCTGATCGACAACCGCCTGATCTTCTACACACCGCTCTACCTCGATTTTCACCGGAACGACCTCCTCGACGCCTTCCCCGCGATGCGTCCTTGGCGCTCCGGGGACGAGGCGCAGGCGTTCAAGCGCATTGCGCCCGCGACGCGGATTTTCCGCGTCGACGACGACGCGATGGAAGAAATGCGCTTCGCCGCCTTGCACACGGTGCAGGTCTGCGACCTTTCCAAGGAAGAGATGACTTGCGAAGCGACCGCCGTCCTAGGGCCGGCGGGTCGTGAATTCTACGTCTCGAAGGACGCCGTCTATGTCTGGACGGCGCCGTTTTACCGCGATTTCCGCGCGACCGGCAAAGCGCGCCCGATCGAACATTCCTCCGTTTTCCGCCTGCCTCTCGACGGGAAAACCAATCCGACTGCGCTGAAGACCCTGGGCAGCCCGATCGACCAATTCTCCTTCCTGGAAAGCGAAGACGGTTATCTGAACGTCCTTCTGCGCGCCGAGGGGCCGTCCGCATCGATGTGGGCTTCCGAAGTCGGGAGTGCCAATCTGGCCTTCCTGCGCGTTCCGCTCGAACTCTTCGGCGACGGCAAGGGCAGTGCTCCTCACGAAAATTATCATCCGCTCCCGTCGTCCGGCATGGGCGCGCTCCAGAACCGCTATATCGGCGACTACCTCATTTATGGAGTCGGGAATACCTGGCGCAGACAGATTTCGTCCACCGGCGCGGCTTACGCGCTGAACTGGAAGACCCCCGACACCTCGATCGTCAGCCTGCCGCTCGTGCATACCGTCGACCGCATCGAATCGCTGGGGGGAAGCCCCCTGCTCGTCGGAACGCGCCACGGCGACCTGCACTTCACGTCGTATACCGTCTCCTTCACCGACGGCGCGGTCAACGCCGGGATCGCGGGAAGTTTCAAGCTCCCCCAAGCCGCGCAGGGTGAAACGCGCAGCCACGGCTTTTTCTACAAGCCGGACGGAAAAGACAGCGGCCTTCTCGGCCTGCCGTTTGCCGGAAACGACGAGGTGGAAGGATGGCGTCAGCTCAGAAAGGTTTCCACAGGCGTGCTCTTCCTGAAAAACGACAAACTCAAACTCAGCGAAATCGGCATCCTCGGCGCTTCGAACGACTCACACAAAGACGACCGCTGCAAGGCGTCGTGCGTCGACTGGTACGGCAATTCCCGGCCGCTCTTCCTGAAGGGGCGTATTTTCGCGCTCATGGGCTATGAACTCGTCGAAGGCGAACTGAAATCATCAGGCATGGAGCGCCGCCCGAAGCTTTCCGAAATCCGCCGAATCGATTTCTCGCCGCGCTTTTCGCGCAACCGGCGCAACACCATCCCCCTGCCGGTCGAGTGATTCAGGGATCAGGGATCAGAGGACAGGGATCAGGGATCAGGGATCAGATGAAAACCGATCGGGAAGAGGCGGTATAGGGCGGAGCGAAGCGACAGCCACGGCGATTGCCAGATGCGTTGGGTTCTCGTAGGGGCACGGCGTGCCGTGCCCATCGGCGGTATAGGTTGGTGGTGAGCGCAGCGAACCCCAACGATTCCGGGGCGGGATGATTCAGGAGACAGGAGACAGAGAATTCTTGCGGCCTTCGACCGGAGAAGAATCGTTGAGCCACTGATCGGAAACCCCTCCCCATCCCTCCCCTTGTCAGGGGAGGGAGTCACGAATCCCCCCTCCCTGACAAGGGAGGGCCGGGGGTGGGTTCTGTCTCCCGTCTCCTGACTCCTGATAATCAGACGGGAATGAGTTCAAGCTCGGCGATGAGTTCCGGTCGTTTGTCGAGCAAATGGACAAGACGAACGACGCTGCCGGGTGGTGCGAAGCGTCCCTGTTCCCAGCCGCGAAGCGTGGGGAGTGGGGTTCCGATTCGGCGGGCGAAGGTTTCTTGCGAAAGGCCGAGTTTTTTGCGCGTCGATCGGATGAGAATTCCCTCGGGCGTGTGGACACGCCCGATTTTACCCGCTTTCAACTCCGCAAGCCCTTCACGCAAGCCCGGAAGGGTTTCACGCGCGTCGTCTTCGATCGCATGCGCGAGAGCCTCCACGTCGAAATTTTCAAGGTTCAGCTTATCGTTCATTTCCAAGTCTCTCCAATTCTTTATTCGAAATGGCGTCGCGTTCCGATTTTGCATAGAGGGTGATCAGGATAAGGTTCCCGTAAGCGTCGAATTTCGCATAGATAATGCGTACCCCTCCGCGTTTTCCCATGCCGCTACGAGTCCATCGCAGCTTGCGGCAAGCTTGTTGTACCCGGAATAACGACACCTGCGTCGGGGTTGTTTGCAATCCACTCTATGAATTCGTCGTGCTCGTCTTCGCTCAAAAGACGTGGCCATTGCTTTTCAAAAAGCTTCGATTCAATGATCGTTCGCATGAAGGAATTATACGTGATTCACTCATTTTCTTGAAGGATTTCGATGCCTAGATTCCAAAACCTGCCCTCCCTCCCTTTGCAAACTATAATTCGTCCAACACCAAAATACACGCGGCGCGTACCGCGACAGAGAGGCGATAGGGCGTGAAAAATCGGGGTTTGCACGGCGATCCGCCGTATTTTTCCGGTCGGCTGCGTGAAAGGCTGATCGAGGCGTTTGCCGCGCGCAGCCTCGTCGTCGAGGCGCCTTCGGGTTACGGCAAGACGACCGCCGTGCAGGATTTCTTGCGGAAAAAGCTGCCGAAAAATGCACTCTGGATTCGACACGTCTGTACGGAGGCGTCGCCACACGCTGCGTGGCGGGGTTTGTGCCGCGCCGTGGAAAAAATCGACGCGCCGAGTGGGCAGGCTTTGCTGCGCCTCGGTCTGCCCGATGAGGATACGCTGGGGGATGCCGAGACGCTTCTGAGGGAATTGGAAACGAAGGTCCCGGCGTGGCTCGTCGTAGACGATTTTCATCGCGTCGCAGACTTCGCGCCGGCTTCCCTCTGGAGGGCGCTTCTGGAACACGATTCCTCGCTCCTCACCGTGGTACTCGTCACGCGGCCGTTGGCGGTGAATCTCATTCCTTACGAGAAATCCGGTTTTGCCCGTCTGGACGAAAACGACTTGCGTCTGAGCGAACGCGAGTGCGGAGAGTATTTTTCCGCCGCGAACTGTTCTCTCGATGGAGAAAAAACGCGGGAAGCGTTCGATCGTACCGGGGGGTGGATGATCGTGCTCGCGTTGCATCTGCGGCGTTATCGCAAATCGGGGGAATTCGCCCCGGCTTCCGACCTCGACGGGCTGTTGCGCGACGTCGTCTGGGACGCTCTCGACGATTCGACGCGCGACGCGCTTTTGCGTCTTTCGCTTTTCGACGCTTTTTCCGCAAGCCAGGCGGCGTTTTTGACGCGCCGGCCCGAATTCGACGATCAAACCGCGCGCTTCCCCTTGCACGGCGCTTTCCTCCGTTTCGACCCTGTGTCCGGGCTGTACTATCCGCACAGCGCCTTGCTGGCTTTCCTGCGGGGACTCTTCGCCACGCTCCCGGAAGACGCACGGCGGGAAATGCTCCGGGCTGCCGGCGACTGGTGCGCCGCGAACGGCGAGCGCGAAAAGGCGATCGCTTTTTACTACCGTCTGCGGGATTTCGAGAGGATTCTGTCGCTGGACCTCTCCGGTCTCGCCGACAACCGCCTCATGGACATCCCCGACTCTGCGTACGTCGACGCCTTGCGCGATATCGCGGCGCACTGCGATACCGAGACGAGGCTGCGCCATCCGTTGTCGATGATCCAACTGACTTTCGAGTTTTTCGGCCAGGGCTGCCTGGAAGACTTTGCCCGCCTCCACGCGGAGATGGCGGCACTCGTCGAGTCCGGCGCCGTCCCGGAAGAGGAACGCGACCGTCTGCGCGGCGAACTTTTGCTGATCGAGGCCTTTTCAAGCTACAACAGCATTTCCAGGATGGGCGAGCGCATCCGCCGTGCGGCGCATCTGATCCGTGGCGAAACTTCGCTGATCTCTCCGGAGAACTCCTGGACTTTCGGCAACACTTCGGTCTTGCTGATGTACCACCGGGACGTCGGAAATCTCGACGGCGAACTCGCCGACATGGAAACGTATGCGCCGTATTACACCGCGCTGGCGCGCGCGCACGGGAGCGGAGGCGAGGCGCTGATGCGCGCGGAAGCGCTTTTGTACCGGGGAGAGGCGGAAGACGCCGAAATTCACGCCTTTGAAGCCGAGAGTGACGCGCTAGCGCACGGGCAGGTCAGCATTCTCATCGGCGCCGAACTCGTTTTAGGTCGGCTGGCGATCCTGCGGGGCGACGCGAAGGCGTTTGCCGCCGCGCTTGAGGAGATCGAGATTGCGGCGCAAGCGAGCCCGCAAAAATCCAACCGGATGGAGGCGGACATGGCGCGGTCTTATCTGATGGGCGTCTTGGAACGCCCGCACGATATGGCCGATTGGCTGCTCGAAGATTCTCTCTCCGCGTTGTCCCGGCGGCTCTTTGTCCAAGCGGTTCCGTACGCGCAACTCTGCCGCGCGCGCGGTCTGCTCTTGACCGGCGAGCCGGCGCGGCTGCTCGGAGAGGCCGGCGGCGTCCGTCGGCTTGCCGAGGCGCATCCCTTGGTACTGCTTTACAGCCGTATATATGCCGCGAGCGCGTACGTCGCGCTCGGAAAACGCGAAAAAGCCCTCGCGGAAGCGCGTTCTGCGCTGGCGCTGGCTTTGCCGGACCGGTTGATCCTGCCGCTGGCGGAAGGCTTTTCGCTCGTCGGTGCCCTGTTCGAGGAAATCGCCCCAGACTCCCTCGGTCAAATCCGCGCGCTGGCCGAGGCTTTGGACGCGGGGCGGGGAGCGGTATTGCAGGCGCTGTACGCGAAGGGTTCGCGCTTCGGCCTCACCGAACGCGAGTATGAGACGGCGTGTCTGGCGGTCGAGGGCTTGTCGAGTCAGGAAATAGCAGCGCGGCTTCGTGTCAGCGTCAACACGGTCAAGGCGCATCTGAAGGCCGCTTACCGTAAAACCGGCGCGCGGAACCGGCAGACGCTGTACCGGGTTCTGAGGACAGAGGACTGAAGGCTGAAAACAGAAGACAGAACGGCCTTCGGCCTCAGGTATCAGGAGACAGAAGTCAGGAATCAGATCAGTGACCGGCGGCTTCGCCGCCGGAGAAAGAGCTTTGAAACACCGACCGGTTTTATCCGACGCCTGATGCCTGATTTCTGATCTTGGGAGGGGAGTTTCGTGACTCCCTCCCCTGACAAGGGGAGGGATGGGGAGGGGTTTTACTGAACACTGAAAACTGGTCACAAAGCGAGCGTAGCGAGCGCTCAGTCATCTGTCTTCAGTCCTCTGTCCTCTGTCCTCTGGTCGCCGCGACGCCGAAGAGTTCGCCCTTGATTCTGAACAGTTCGTCGCGGAGCGCCGCGGCTTTTTCGAATTCGAGATTTTTCGCGCAGTCGATCATTTTCTTTTCGAGGCTTTTCACTTCGCGCGTGAGTTGCTTTTCGCTCATCGCCTTATAGGTGGGCGCGGGTTGCGCGGCTTTGAGGTCGCGTCGCGTCGTTTCCGCATAGACGCCGTCGATGATGTCTTTGACGCGCTTCGATACGCCGCGCGCGGTGATGCCGTGTTCCTGGTTGAAAACGATTTGTTTCTTTCGCCGTCTTTCGGTTTCGGCGATCGCGCGCGCCATCGACGCGGTGATCCGGTCGGCGTAAAGAATCGCCGTCCCGTGGATATGGCGCGCGGCGCGGCCGATCGTCTGGATCAGCGAACGCTCCGAACGCAAAAAGCCTTCCTTGTCGGCGTCGAGGATCGCGACGAGCGAGACTTCGGGGATGTCGAGTCCTTCGCGCAGGAGGTTGATTCCGACGAGCGCGTCGAATTCGCCGAGACGGAGGTCGCGGATGATTTCGACGCGCTCGACGGTGTCGATGTCCGAGTGGAGATAGCGTACGCGGACACCGTTTTCTCGGAGGTAGTCGGTCAGTTTTTCGGACATGCGCTTGGTCAGCGTCGTGACGAGGACGCGTTCGCCGCGCTTTTCGCGCAGACGGATTTCGGAGAGGAGGTCGTCGACCTGGCTTTCCGCGGGACGGATCAGGACTTCGGGGTCGACGAGGCCCGTCGGGCGGACGAGTTGTTCGACGCGCCGCCCTTGATGCGTGCTTTCGTATTCGGCGGGCGTTGCCGAAACGAAGATGCTTTGGCGGGCGCGGCCTTCGTATTCTTCGAAACAGAGCGGCCGGTTGTCGAGCGCGGACGGCAGGCGGAAACCGTAGTTGACGAGGTTTTCCTTGCGCGAGCGGTCGCCCTTGTACATTGAGCCGAGCTGCGGGAGCGTGACGTGCGATTCGTCGATGAACATCAGCGCGTCCGAGGGCAGGTAGTCGATCAGTGTCGGCGGTGGTTCGCCGGGTTTGCGCCCGGTCAAATGGCGCGAGTAGTTTTCGATCCCCTTGCAGAAGCCGAGCTGGTCGAGCATTTCGAGGTCGAAACGCGTGCGCTGCTCGATCCGCTGCGCTTCGACGAGGCGTCCGGCGGTGTTGAAGTGGTCGATCCGTTCCCGGAGTTCGTCGCGGATCGTCGTGAGCGCGCGCACGACGGTCGCGCGCGGCGTGACGTAGTGCGAAGAGGGGAAAACCGTGAAGCGCTTGAGTTTGTTCCGCCCTTCGCCCGTCAGCGGGTCGAAAACCTGGAGGGATTCGATTTCGGTGTCGAAGAGCGAAATGCGAAGCGCGTGTTCGGCGTGCTCGGCGGGAAAAACGTCGATGACGTCGCCGCGGACGCGGAAGGTTCCCCGATGGAAGTCCATTTCGTTGCGCTCGTACTGCATTTCGACGAGGCGCTTGATGATCTCGCGCTGCCCGATGCGGTCGCCGACGCGCATCGTCAGGATCATCTTGTGGTACTCGTCGCGGTCGCCGATCCCGTAGATGCACGAAACCGTCGCGACGACGATGCAGTCGCGGCGCTCGATCAGGCTTTTCGTCGCCGACAGGCGCATCTGTTCGATGTGGTCGTTGATCGCCGAGTCCTTTTCGATGAAAAGGTCGCGCGCCGGAACGTAGGCCTCGGGCTGGTAATAGTCGTAATACGAGACGAAGTATTCGACGGCGTTCTCCGGGAAGAAATCCCGAAATTCGGAGTAGAGCTGCGCGGCGAGCGTCTTGTTCGGTGCGAGGACGAGCGCCGGACGACCCGAACGCGCGATGACGTTGGCCATCGTGAAGGTTTTTCCCGACCCGGTGACGCCGAGCAGCGTCTGATAGCTCAGGCCGTCTTCGAGACCTTCGATCAAACCGTCGATCGCTTCGGGCTGATCTCCGGCGGGCGGGAAGGGCTGGTGGAGGCGGAAAGGACTCCCTTCGTAAACGAGGGGCAGCGGATTTTTTTCGGGAACGGCCATGCTAGAATTCTACATTGTTTTGAATTCCTCTGATTTTCTTCAATTTAGTGGCGCCGGTTCAGGGGCCGGCAACGCCACGCTGAACGAGGGGTAATATGACATCATCTATTTTTTCTTCGGTCGAAACGGCGCCGCGAGACCCGATTCTCGGCCTGATCGAAGCGTTCAACGCGGAATTGCGTCCCGCCAAAGTCAACCTCGGCGTCGGCGTTTATTTCGACGACAGCGGTAAAATTCCCTTGCTCGAAGCGGTGCGCGTTGCGGAAAAGGCGCGTATGGAATCCGCCGTCGCGCGCGGGTATCAGCCGATCGACGGCTCGCCCGCGTACAACAAGGCAGTCCAGGAACTGCTGTTCGGGAAGGGGTCCGAGCCGCTCGAGAACGGGCGCGTCGTGACGATACAGGCGCTCGGCGGGACGGGCGCGCTGAAGGTCGGCGCCGATTACCTGAAGCGCCTTTTCCCCGGCGCGACCGTTTATATCAGCGATCCGAGCTGGGAGAACCATCGGGCGCTCTTCGAGGCGGCGGGCTTTCCGGTCGAGTCCTACCCCTATTACGACCCGGCAACGCGCGGTGTGAATTTCGCCGCGATGAAAGCCGGTCTCGATTCGCTTGCTCCGGGTTCCGTCGTCGTCTTCCACGCGTGCTGCCACAACCCGACGGGTGCGGATTTATCGAAGGACGAGTGGCGCGGGGTGATCGAATCGGTCCGCGCGCGCGGCCTCGTCGCGTTTATCGACATGGCGTACCAAGGCTTCGCCGACGGCATCACCGAGGACGCTTTGGCGCTCGACCTCTTCGTCGATTCGGGTGTGCAGTTTTTCGTCGCGAGTTCGTTCTCGAAATCGTTTTCGCTATACGGCGAGCGCGTCGGCGCGCTTTCGATCGTCACGGCTTCCAAGGACGAATCCGCGCGCGTTCTGTCGCAGGTCAAGCGCGTCATCCGCACGAATTACTCGAATCCTCCGACACACGGCGGCGCGGTCGTCGCCGCGGTCCTCTCGAATCCCGAATGGCGCGCGCTCTGGGAATCCGAACTTGCCACGATGCGCGACCGTATCCGCGCGATGCGGACGGGTTTGCTCGAAAAACTGCAAGCCAGGGGCGTTGCGGGCGACCTTTCGCACTTCGTGCAACAGCGCGGGATGTTTACCTATACCGGGCTTTCCCCGGAACAGGTCGCCCGCTTGAGGGACGAGTTCGCCATCTACGCCGTCACGACCGGACGGATCTGCATGGCCGCACTCAATACGCGCAACCTCGACTACGTCGCGGATTCGATCGTCAAGGTGCTTTAGTTTTTTCGGCTGCGGGGGCGGTTTTGTGCTGCCCCCGCGCTTCGCTTGGGCAAAGTTTGCGCGGTCGGTCTGTACGAAGTCGACCGGGAGGGTCTGGAAAAGGAATCAATTACCGATCTGCGCCGTGAGTGCGTCGAGCGTACCGTTGATGTGGATCGGTGTGCGCGTGCGCGCCATGGACCCGCGCATCTGGAGGTACATCACGCCATTGAGCACTTTCTCGCGGTTCAGGGTCAGCGCGCCGGAAGATTGCAGGAGCCCCGAACTCATCTGGAGTTCCGTAAAGCTCACGCCTCCCGGCACGGTGCGAACCTTCCCGGAGAGTTGCTCGAAAATCGTCTCGCCGCCGCGAAACGGCACGTCCGAGGTCTGGCGGACGGCGCCGGCCAGGTCGATCCCCTGGAAGTAACCGCGGCGAACCTCGAATTCGCCGTTTACGTCGAGTTGCTCCCGGAATATTCCGGACCACGAGGCAGCGGTCGTCGAAAAGGACGCTTGCCCGAAGGCTTCACCGGATAAGTGCTGGCCCACGCCGAAGAGCGCGCCGAACGCGGTCGTGTTGATACGCTCAAAGTCGGCGCTCCCCTGGAAACGAGGTTTTCCGTCGGAGAGCTGCATGACACCTTTTCCATGAAAAATGCCGTCGAAGATCAGGATTTCCAGCGAATCGATCGTGAAAACGTCGTTCAGCAAATTCCCTTTGGCGTTGATCATGCGGAAGGTGGGCGCGCCCGCGCCCGGACGCCATCCGTAACGCTCGAAACTGATCCGATGCCCCCCCAGGATGATGGGTTTGACGTCGATGAGCAGGTTGCTGTCGGCCGTTTTCATCGAAAACGATTCGAAAGCCCGGTTTGCCCCCAGATTGACCTCGCCGAACATCTCCGGAAAGCTCAAGCCCGCGTACGTGATGTCCGCGTTTTCAAATCGAAAACGCTTGACCGAGACGTCGGAGTTTTGCGAATTGACGATCGCAACGATCGACGAGAGCAGGGTGAACCTTTCAGGGGTCAGGTTCGTTCCCCGCAGAACGACTTCACGAAGAATTTTGCGATGCGAAAGAATCGAGGCGAACTCCGGAATGACCTGGATTTCGTCGAAGCGGGTGTTGCTTTTTTCCCTGCCGATTCGCACGTCGTTCAGCGCGAGCGAGGCTCTCGGCCAGGTTTCCACGCGTATCTGGCCGACTTTTACCGGAACACCCGAAAGTTTCGAGAGAAAGGATTCGATTTCGGGGATGTAGCTGTTGAACGGGAAAAAAGTGATCGTCATAAAAAGAAGCCCGGTCAGCAACAAGAGAGTGACCAGGATTTTTATGGACCACGGCGTCGAGGTGTTTTTGAACTTCCTCGAAGCCGGTCGCGCGGGGCTTGTTCGCGTTTTCATAAACTCATGAAGGTCATAAATTACCTATTCAGAATGATAGCATACCACATTGCGCGATTTTTGGCACAACGCGCGGCGTTGCCGGTGCTTCTGTCCCGTGAGCGCGTCGGCACTTTCATCGCGGGGTTTGTTGACGGGGCCTTCATAAATACTTAGAATTCGCCTTCTCAATTCCCCGATAGCTCAGTCGGTAGAGCGCCGGACTGTTAATCCGTAGGTCGTTGGTTCGAGCCCAACTCGGGGAGCCAGCCAATTCAATGGCTTGGGACGCTTCACCCAAGCCGTTCCCCTTCCAGCCCCCCGATTATAAGCCTGTTCGGTTCGAACGGGGGCGCGCCGGCAAACCGTCTCGAAACCCCGCGTTCGGCCAGGATGCGTTGCACACACGCCCCCGATGTCGCCCGCCGGTCTACTCCAGGGTGTCATTTCAGGTGTACTCGATGGTGTTTTCATGGATAATCCGGGGATGCGAAGAAAAAATTGCGTCGAATCCGTTTCAGACAAAAGCCTTGAAGCTCTGAGGGCGGCTCTTCCCGCACCCGACCGGGCGGGGGAGGCAAGGGGAGCGGCGTGATACCGGGGTGGCTGTTTCAAGATTGGGAGAGAAACATTCTCTTGGTGGGGTGCTTTTCGTCCATTTTTATCTGGTGGCGCGTCGCAAAACGTTTACGCAGCCTGCAATGGGCCTTCCTGACGCGGCATCTCTGTGGCCTGTTTGGCGCGTTCTGGACTTTCGTGATTTTCGGTTTTTTGTTGCTAACGCCGCCTCAAAAGATCGCATCTGATTTTCTCGATTCGCTGAAGGTGTTTTCCATTTTGCTCTTGCCCTTTTTCCTGTGGCACGTGCTATGGTTCTTCTCTACGCTGTCCGACGCCTCGAAAAGCGAAGCGAAACGTGCGGGCGACACGGACGGCGCCGGTGGCGGGCGATCCCGCGGTGCCACCGGCGAAGGCGGAAATCACTCAGAACTGTGCTGGGATATGTTGAATACCTCGGCTCGATCCGAAG
The DNA here is from genome assembly GCA_031264825.1 of Accumulibacter sp. Classification (GTDB taxonomy): domain Bacteria; phylum Pseudomonadota; class Gammaproteobacteria; order Burkholderiales; family Rhodocyclaceae; genus Propionivibrio. Next base: position 20,348 of record JAISDL010000164.1, read on the forward strand.
TGCGCTGGGATACGTTGAACGCCCCGGTTCAACCTCGAGAACACGCTCTGCGCGAGGGGCCTTCCCGAAACCTTGCAGCCGAAGCCGGAAATCATTCCGAGAAGCGCTTGGACTCGTTGAACGCCCCGGTTCAACCCCGAGAACACGCTCTGCGCGAGGGACGCTCCGCTCCGTCGTCGCCGCCATCGACAAGCGCCGAGAGAAGTCCGGTCGGGATGGAAATTTGTTTCATGGGTTTTACTGCGACGAAAAAATTGCAACTCGAGCGGTGCGCCGCCGAAATGGGCATGGTCGTCCGAATGCGTGCGGCACCCGGCCTCGATTACCTCTGCGTCGGCCAGAACGCCGGCTTCGCGCAGGTTACCCAAGCGCGTGAATCGGGCGCTGTCGTTGTCAGCGAAGCGCAACTCGAACGCTTCTGGCAAACCGGCAGCTTGTCGGTCGGCGATGAGGCTTGAAAAGGCCGAATTATGAGCGAAACCACAGTCCCAGACGCTTTTCGTACGCTTTGCCCCGAATCCCGTCCACCGCGAAATCCGCTCTGCTTTGCGCGATTGCACGCCTTGTCATCGTTGCCTCTTCGGGACGCCGGATCGCGGCGTTCGGCGGCGTTGGGTGCATGGAACCCCAATGTGTAGACGACCGCGCCGCGCCGAACTTTCCTGAAGCCGGAGATAAAACATGGCCGTACCGATAGCCGTTTTCGCGTTCAACCGTCCCGACCACCTCAAGCGCTCGCTCGATGCCTTGGCGCGGAACGACCTCGCCTCGGAAAGCGCGCTGACCGTCTTTTGCGATGGGCCGCGCAACGCCGAGGAGAAAAAAAAGACCGACGCCGTCAGGGCGCTCTGTCGGTCGATTTCGGGATTCAAAGACGTGACCCTCGTCGAGCGTGACGAAAACAGGGGTTGCGGTCGCTCGATTGCTTCCGGGCTTCAGGAGTTTTTCGGTGTTTACCCGGAAGGAATCGTCGTCGAAGACGATATTGTTTTCGCTCCCAACGCTCTGCGATGGTTCAACGCCTGCCTCGCGCGTTATCGCGACGAACCCGCCGTCTTCAGCGTCTCGGGCTGGTCTTTCCCGGAAAAACACATGCCTTTCCCTGCGGATTATCCTTGCGACGCTTATTTTCTTCCACGATTCCTGTGTTGGGGGTGGGCTTCCTGGGCTGACCGAGTCAAGCGCATCGACTGGGCGCTGACGGATTACGAAGCCTTCATCGAACTGCCCGCGCTCGTGAAGGCTTTCTCCTCTGGCGGCGCCGACCTGCCCAAACTCCTGAAAGCACAACGGATGGGAGAAATGAATACCTGGGCCGTTCAGGCGGCCTTTGCTACGTTCAAACACGGACAAGTCTCGCTTGCGCCGCGCTTTCCCTACACGACGAACATCGGGACGAGCGGCGAGGGGACGCACGTCGGACCGGATCCGAACGTCCACCCGACGCACGCGATCGACCTCTCGCTGGCTCTGGATGCGCCGCGCCTGCCCGCGTACGTCGTCGCCGACGAAAGGATATTGAAGTCGTTCAGAAAAGTCTTGGGAACGTTTTCCTTACCTCTCGGTCAACGGCTGGCGCACGGGGTGAAACGGATACTCGGCGGGAAATAGCCGAAGTCCGGTCTGCCGTCAGTCGGTGTGCTGTGTTAGCCTTATCCATGAATGAGTAAGCTCGATCCGCCGCCCCTCCACGGCAGGTTGTAACGAACCGGCTTGGCCGTACGAGTGGTACGCTCGCTTGGCGGGGAGGGTCGAGATGATCCTGCCGAAATACAAGGTGATTTTCGGCGCAAGCTGGTATGCCATGTGCAGAATAAATAATGCCGTTAGAAAATAAATGACTATACTGAATTCGTACCTTCGACCACATAACGCGAATATCGACGAGCGTTACCATCAACTGACGTACTACAACATCCTGAGCGTTGCTTCCTTCGCATTTTTTTTCGAAATGATCGAGGACGTCGATGGCGACGTCGTCGAGTGCGGTGTAGGGCGTTCCCGCTCGCTTTCCATTTTGTGCTCATTGCATTCATTCATGCGTAAGAA
>JAISDL010000214.1 GCA_031264825.1 Accumulibacter sp.
GACCTTCCCGATGCCGCCCCGACCGACCGCGCCTGCGCACGAAGTGACTCCTTACCCCGCGACTCGGCCCCGTCCGACCCGAAGGCGACCGAGGCGCCGGAGCAATCCGCCGAAATCACAAGCGCTTTTGCGCGCCGCCGCACCGCGTCGGTCGCCTTCGTCGGCCAACTCTGGCGTGTCCTGACTTTCCGCCGCCCCGACCCGTGCGCGTTCCGCGCAACGCCTCTCGCCCTGCTCCTCCCAATTCCCCTCTTCTTTCTCCTCCTCCTGATTCCCGAAATCGTCCGCGACGGATGGCCGGGCGAGATGGAATGGTCGAACGCAAGCGGTATTCTCCTGGCGTTTGCGTTCATGGCGCTCATGGTCGGCTTCGCGATGATGCTCAGCGACGAAAGTAGTCAGGCATGGAACGACGGAGGACGCTTCTGGCTCACTTTGAACTGGTTGCTTCTTCTGTTGCCGCTCGTCTCATTCTTGAGCGGGGGCCAATGGTATGACTTGATTTCAGTTGCCATTCTTGTCGCCCTCTTCTTCTGTCACGCGACTCCAGCGGTCAAAAACCTGCGCCATACACTGGGATTCCAATCGTGGTTGTTCTTTGGCGCATTGGGTTTTGCCCTTTACCTTGCTTGCGTTGCCGCGTTCTCGTACGAAACGAGGAATCTCTGGACGTCCTCCGCCGAAAAGGCGCGATGGGCGGCGAGACGGCAAAACCGACCGCCGCGCGTCAACCTCGATGAAGACACGCTCTTCACGCAGCCGCGCCTCCTCGACGAGAGCATCGCCGCGATCGCTCCCGGTACGCCCGGGCGCCCGGAAATTTTCTTCCTCGGCGTCGCGGGATACACGCAACAGGTCTTCCTGAATGAAATACGCATGGCGCAAACGCTCCTCATCGAGCGTTTCGGCGCGCAAGGCCGGACGCTCCTTCTCGCGAACAACGTAAAAACCGCCAAGGAAATCCCCTTCGCCAACCGCGAATCCCTGCGCCGCGCGCTGTCGGGGATCGCCCGCCGCATGAACCCCGAAGACACGCTCTTCCTCTTCATGACTTCGCACGGCAGCCGCGAAAGCGGGTTCTCGCTACTCCTCCAGCCTCTGAATCTCACCGACATCAGCCCCGAAACCTTGCGCGAACTCCTCGACGCCTCCGGCATCAAACGCCGCGTCGTCGTCGTGTCGGGGTGTTACTCCGGGCAATTCATCCCCGCGCTCCAAAACGACGACAGCCTCGTCATCACAGCGTCTTCGGCCGACCGCACGTCCTTCGGCTGCGGCGACGACAGCGAATTCACCGACTTCGGCCGCGCGTATTTCATTGAAGCCCTGAACGAGACACGCTCGTTCACCGAAGCCTTCCGCCTCGCCGCCGAGCGAATCGCCCAGCGCGAAAAGCAAGAGGAACGGACGCCCTCGCTGCCGCAAATCGCGCGGGGAAAAAACTACCGGGAGGTGGCAGAGCAGGAAAATAATAAATAAAACAATGATATATTCCTTTTCCAGGCCGCCCCGATCGACTGCACCTTGCGTGAGGCCGAGGGGCTCCCGTTGGGCTTCTCTTCGCTCAGCCCAACCTATGCGATCTGGAAAAACGGATTGTAGCCGCTCTGGACTTGAGTTTATCCACTTGAAGTAGCGAAGAACCCACTTTCTTTCCCCCTCATAAGGACACTCAATGACTTTACCCTCTCAGGCTTTGACCGGCGCGGCGCTCGAAGAAGAACTCGACCGCCTGGAAGCGGATTTCGAGGAAAGCGGCGAGTCCGCGCGCCTGCTCGAAGGCTTGCGTTCGCGGCCTCTGCGCGCGGATTCGCTCGGAACGATCGACCGCTTGCACACCCTCTGGATGCAAGCGGGAGACTCCGACGCCGCGCGCGCCGTCGTCGGCGACGACGGCGCGGCCCTGCTCGCTCGGCTGTCCGGCGAGGAAAAAGCCCAAACCGCCGCGCATCTGGCCTACCTTCGCCTGCAAATCGCCGAGTATCTCGACGACGCCGACGCCATGCTCGCGGCGCTCGCGGAACTGTGGGCGCTGATGCAGGAAGCGGAACTCGACGCGTCGGCACTTCAGGCGTACAAGGTGCTGGGACGTCTGCTGCGAAACACGCATCTGGAAGTCGCGCTGCAAACGGCGGAATGGATTCGTACCCTGGAAGAAGCGATCCCCGAACGCGCCGCTTACCGGGCGATCGACGCGGCGGTCTGCCACGCGCGCCGCGCCCTCGCCTACGCGCGCGAAAACGACACGGCCAAGGCAAACGCCGCCGCGCGCGACGCGGTCGCCGCGCTGCAATCGGCGGCCGGCGATCAGGACGTGGACGCGGACGACTGGCTGCGTCTGGCCGATTACGTAATCGACGTCGCGCCGAGCCTTCTGCCGGAGTTTCAGGCCGCCGTTGCCACGTTCATCGCCGATTGGCCGTTGCCGCTGTCCCGCGAAAGGGAAGTACGCCTTGCCCGCCTGAAAGCGCGCGCGATCCACGCGCAAGGGGACCTCGAAGGCGCACTCAAAGCCGCGCGGGCGGGACACTACGCGCTCAACAGTTACGGCGCCGACGATTTCATCGAATACGAACTCCCGTGGCTCCTCGAAGCCGGACGGCCGGACGACGCGGGCGAACGCGCGTTTCGTTATCTGTACCAGATCGAAGTCGTCGAAAACGAAGACAAGCTGGAGAAGGTGCTGCGCATCATTCACGCGCGTCTGGCCGACCCGGAGGACACTTCGGTCTGGTGGCCTCTGTGCGTGATGCGCGCCTGCTACTATCCCGCGACCTTGCGCGACTTGATGCAAGCGGCGCCGAGCGCGCGCTGGACGGAAATTTCGGAAACGCACCGAGCGATTTTCAGCAGCCTCTCCCCGACGGAAAACTTCGAGTACGACGAACTCTGCGAGGCGAGATTCTACCCCGTTTTCATCGCCGCGCGCGCCGTCGCGCAAGCCCGCGCCCCCGGTCATCCGTGGATACGGCGGCTCTCCGCCGTTCAAGACCACGCGCTCGGGCGCATCAGCCTCGAAGAGAAAATTTCCGCGCTCGAATCCTCGATTCGCGATGGGCTGGAAGACGACCGTACCGCCAACAATCTGATGTCCGCCCTCCTTGCGGCGATGGGCGTTGAAAAGGCGCTGAAGCAGCCCTTGTCGGCGTTGCCGAGCGCCCTGTGGACTTTCAACTTCGTCACCAATAGCGAGGATTACCTCGAAGAAGCCATCGACGCCCTGCCCGCGAAGCAGCAGGAAGCCGCGCTGAGCGACCTGATGGAAATGAAGCGGGAATATTACGAACGCAGCCTTGCGCGGATGGAGCGCTTTTTCGAGACGGGCGAGGGGCACCCGTACGACGCCAGCGTGCACCTCTATTCCATGACGCTCTGCAATCTCGCGGTCGTTCAT